>NZ_BAAAVI010000040.1:0-83357 GCF_039534445.1 Streptosporangium fragile
CCCGGCCGGCGCCAGCCCGGCGAGCCCGGCCCGCAGCCGGTCCAACTCGGCCGAGGCGGCCTCCAGCGCGCCCGGCTCGCCGCCGCGCAGCGCGATCAGCAGGTCCGCGGGCCCGGCCGGGGGGAGGTCGAAGCCGAGTTCGGCCGCGATGCCCAGGTTGAGCTCGGTGGCCATCGCCACCACCGCGACCTCCACGCCGGGCAGCGCGCCGGCCGCCTGGCTGATCCGCATCAGGCTCACGGAGTCGTGGTAGACACCCGTGCGCACCTGGACCACATCAGTGCTCAATGCCCCTGCCCTCCAGATCGATCACCGCGGCGAGCCCGATCCGCACCCCCCAGGCCAGGTCGGCCCCGGAGGTGTGGCCCAGCTGCAGCAGCCGGTGCAGCGCGGGCTCCAGGGACTGCCGCCCGGCCAGGCCGCGCAGCACGGCCAGCACCTCGCCGCTGGCCTCGCCCCGGGCGGCGCAGTGCAGCAGCGTCGCCGAGATGGGGGTGGTCCGGCCCCGGGCGTTGAAGGTGACCGCGGCGGCCAGCCAGCCGGCGAGCCGGACGGCCCTGTCCACCCCGGCCGCGCCGCCCAGGTGGCGCAGCGCCACCAGCAGCCCGGCGAGCACGTCGTCGCCGCTCGGGGTGAGCCCGGGGCCCAGGCCGACCAGCTGCTCGGCGGCCGTCACGCTCTTGAGCAGCGATCCCTCGGCGCACCCCTGGGCCAGCAGGCCGGCCGCGCCGTTGCCCTCCAGCCCGGGGCGCCTCGGCGAGTGATCGCACAACTCGGCCATCTCGGGCAGCGTGCGGGCCAGTCGCGCCGTCCGTACGGAGCCGAGCGGCGGGGCGGGGTTCCACCAGCGGTGGGCCCGCAGGCTGAGCCCCCCGAGGTCGATCGAGCCGTCACCCACGTACGCCTCGTCGCCCACCGCGACCCGCGGCATCGGGCCGGTGACGACCATGGCGTTGGGCAGGCGGGTGGCCTCCCCGGTGACCACCGCGATCACCTGGGGTTCCAGCTCGGTGCGGACCTCCAGGTAGACCCCGGCGGGGAAGGCCGCGAGCACCCGCGCGGGACGGCGGGGCGACTCCAGCGTCCGGCGCAGTGTCGTGCTGGCCGCGCCGGTGCCGTGCGTCCGCGCGTGCACGCGCTGCCGGGCCCCGGGCCGGACCCCGGGCTGTGTCCCGGGACGCGTTCCGACGGTCATGAACGCCCCTGTGCGAAGGCGTTCTCTCCTGCGGTTCGCTCGATGCGCTCGCTCACGACTCCCCCATCCGTTGAGCCGACGGTAGAACGGGGGATGGACGAGGCCGTACGGAGAAAGCTGCCAACAGTCTGCCCAAAGGTTGGCTCTTCCTGACAGACGGGTCCATCGGTCACAATCGCCTCATGGAACCTCCCGTGCGCCTGGCGAGCACCGGCACGATCATCCATGGCGTCGCCGTCGGCGAGGTCCTCGGCGTCTCGACGCTGGCGGGAGCCCGGCTGATCGCGGGGGAGCGGGGGTTGGACCGCATCGTGCAGCGCCTCAACGTGATGGAGGTGCCCGACGTCCTCGCCTGGGTCAAGCCGAACGAACTGCTCCTGACCACCGGCTACCCGCTGCGCAACACGCCCCAGTCGCTCGGCCGGCTGGTGGCCGACCTCGACGAGCGGGGACTTGCCGCGCTCGCCATCAAGCTCGGCCGCTACCTGGACGAGCTGCCCGAGGAGATGGTGGAGCAGGCCGACCGGCTGGGCTTCCCGCTCATCCAGCTTCCCGACGACGTCGGCTTCGACGACATCCTCAACCAGGTGCTGACCGACATCCTCAACCGCCAGGCCGCCGTGCTGGCCAGGGCGGAGGAGGCACACCGGGCGCTGGTCCAGGTCGTGCTCGCCGGGGGCGGGCTGCGCGAGGTGACGGCCGAGGTCGCCGGGCTCCTGGGCGTGGCCGTGGCCGTGCTGGACGGCACCGGCCAGGTGCTGGCCGCGGCCGGGCCCGCCGAGCACCTGACCGCGCTGCGCGGCGATGCCGAGGACCGGCGGACCTCGGTGCCCGTCGTCGCGGGCGGTCACCACCACGGCCGGATCGTCGCCTGCGGCCCCGTCGGCTCGATCGGTGACAGCGACATCGGCATTCTGGAACGTGCCGCCACGGTCGCCGCGCTGGTGGTGACCCGGCAGGAGGCGGTCAACGCGGTCGAGAGCAAGTACCGCGCCGACTTCCTGCGCGACGTGCTCACCGGCAGGGCGGGCGGCTCGGAACGGGTCGCCTCGCGGGCCAAGGCGTTCGGCTGGGACCTGCAGCGCCCGGTCACCGTGCTGGTGGCCGAGCTCGACCCGGAGGGCGACGAGCGGATCGCCCAGGACCGCCTGGTCGCCTGCTGGACCGCCGCGATGCGCCGCCACGACCCGCGCGGGGCGGTGGCCGGGTTCTCCCACGAGGTCGTCACGGTCGTGGACGCCTCCGTCGACGCGGGCCGGCTGGCCAAGGACGCCGCCGCCGCGTTCGCCGAGTGCCTGCCCGCCACCTTCTCCACCGGCGCGAGCCGCACCGCCGTCGGGGCCGAGGCGCTGCCGGAGGCGTACGGCCAGGCGCTGAAGGCGGCCCGGGTCGGCCGCCAGCTCCACGGTCACGGCGCGGTCGCCCACTTCGACCAGCTCGGCGTCTACCGCCTGCTCTCGCTGGTGAACGACACCGCCGAGCTGCACGCCTTCGTCCGTGAGACGCTCGGCCCGCTCGCCTCCGACGACGACGCCGAGAACGCCGATCTGCGCCGCACGCTGCAGGTGCTGCTGGAGACCAACCTCAACGTCGCGGAGACGGCGCGGCGGCTGCACTTCCACTACAACACGCTGCGCTACCGGATCGGCAAGCTGGAGCGCATGCTCGGCGGCTTCACCGAGGACGCCCACCTGCGGCTGAACCTGACCCTGGCCCTCCATGTCCTGCGGATGCGCGGGATCTAGACTCTGGAGCGTGAACGCGACCTTCGAGCTGGAGACCGAGTACATCCCGCTCTGCGACCTGCTCAAATACTGCGGCGTGACCGAGACGGGCGGCCAGGCCAAGCTCCTCATCGCCGACGGCAACGTGCTGGTGGACGGCGAGGTGGAGCTCCGCAAGACCTGCAAGATCCGTGACGGCCAGGTCGTCTCCGGCGACGGCTTCGAGATCCACGTGACGGCCGGGTAACAGCCCCGTACGCCCCGGCCGAGCGGGTTTCCCGTATGTCCCGGCGGGGCACGCCGTCTCCCGGCCGGGGCGGTTCTCACACGTCCCGGCGAAGCGTGCCGTTTCCCGCCCGGCAGGCTCCCGTCCGCGCCCCCGGAGCCCCGACAGGCCGGGCCTCACCGGACATACGGGCTTGTCGTGCGCAAAGCGTCCACTGGTCAGCCGCTCAGATTTGGCAGATCATGACGGTGTATGGGTATGAAACCGGTCCTAATGTGCCCGCAACGACAGCATGGGGACTCGCCGGAGGGATGCCCGCGGGGTGGCCACCGACCGACGGCCCGGTGAAAGGTGGGGCTTGATGGTTGCAGGTTGGACGAAACACGGCGACGGCAAGACACTGGCTCCCGGAGAGGTCGTCAGACCGGACGAGCGGCTCTCCTGGCCGCGCATGGTCGGGTTCGGCGCGCAGCACGTCGTGGCGATGTTCGGCGCGACGTTCGTCTTCCCCCTGGTGATGGGGCTCGACCCCAACGTCGCCATCATGTTCTCGGGCATCGGAACGATCATGTTCCTGCTCATCGTGAAGGGGAGGGTCCCCAGCTACCTGGGGACCAGCGCGTCGTTCGTGGGCGGCGTGCTCGCCATCCGCGGCCTCTTCGGCGGCGACACGCCCACCGCCGACGCGATCGTCACCGGGGCCATCCTCGTCGCCGGGCTCGTCCTCGCGCTCGTCGGCGTGGCGATCCACTTCCTCGGCGTGCAGATCATCCACAGGGTCTTCCCGCCCGTCGTCACCGGTGCGGTGGTCATGCTGATCGGCTTCGGCCTGGCGTACGTCGTCGCGGACGTCTACTGGCCGCAGGACCAGTGGATCGCCCTGATCACGATGACCATCACCTTCGTCATCATCGTGGCCTTCAAGGGCTTCATCGGCCGGATCGGCATCCTGCTCGGCCTGGTCGTCGGTTTCCTGCTCTCCTGGGGGGCCGACCGGGTCTTCGGGGCCATCACCGCCTTCAACGCCGGCACCGGCAAGGTCGACACGCACTTCCGGGTGAACTTCGACGCCGTGGCCAAGGCCGACTGGATCGGCCTGCCGAACATGCACTTCCCGGACGTCAGGTTCTCCGCGGTCCTGCTGGTGCTCCCGGCCGTGATCGCGCTGGTCGCCGAGAACATCGGCCACGTCAAGGCCGTCGGCGAGATGACCCGCACCGACGTCGACCCGTACATCGGCCGCGCCATCCTCGGCGACGGCGCCGCCACCGTGGTCGCCTCCACCTTCGGCGGCTCCCCGACCACCACCTACGCCGAGAACATCGGCGTCATGGCCGCCACCCGGGTCTACTCCACGGCCGCCTACTACATCGCCGCGGTCATCGCGATCCTGTTCGGCCTGTGCCCCAAGTTCGGCGCGCTGGTCGCCGCCACGCCGGGCGGCGTGCTCGGCGGCATCACCGTCATCCTGTACGGCATGATCGGCCTGCTCGGCGCGAAGATCTGGATCGAGAACCGGGTCGACTTCTCCGACCCGGTGAACCTCGTCCCGATCGGGGCGGGGATCATCCTCGCCATCGGCCCGATCAGGCACATGATCAGCTCTGAGTTCACGCTTGAGGGCATCGCGCTGGGCACCATCGTGGTAGTGGTTGGCTACCACGTGCTCCGGGCCATCGGCGGCCGGACCGGCACCGACGTCGGCGCCGACGCCGGCCGGCAGGGGCCCAAGACGCGAGGAGAGGCAACCGGGTGAAGCCACCCCCGTTCGACTACCACGCTCCCCGCACCCTCGGCGAGGCGCTCGACACCCTCGCGGGGGTCGGGGAGCACGGCAAGGTGCTCGCCGGCGGGCAGAGCCTGATCCCGCTGCTCAACATGCGGCTGGCCGCACCCGAGCACCTCGTCGACATCAACCGCCTGTCCGAGCTGGCGAGCCTCGACGTCGAGCCCGGCGGCGTCCGGGTCGGCGCCCTGGCCAGGCACGCCCAGGTGGAACGCGCCGAGCAGGTCGCCGCCGCCCAGCCGCTGCTGCGCCAGGCGCTCCGCCTGGTCGCCCACCCGGTGATCCGCAACCGGGGCACGGTGGTCGGCAGCCTCGCCCACGCCGACCCGGCCGCCGAGCTGCCCGCCGTGCTCACCCTGCTGGGCGGCTCGGTGCGCCTGGCACGGCCCGGCGCCGTCCGCGACGTCCCGGCGGACGCCTTCTTCACCGGCCCGCTGGAGTCGGCGATCGAGCCGGGCGAGCTGGCCGTCTCCGCGTTCTTCCCCGCCCTGCCCCCGCGTTCCGGCACCGCCTTCCGTGAGATCGCCAGGCGGCACGGCGACTACGCCCTGGCCGGGATCGCGGCGCTGGTCGGCCTCGACGACGACCTGCGGATCACCAGGGCCGCGGTGGCGTGCGTGAGCCTCGGCCCCGTCCCGGTGCTCGTCGACGTCACCGAGGCCGTCGGCCACCGGCCCGCCGCCTCGGCCGACTGGGCCGCGGCCGCGCACGCCGTACGGGAACGGATCGAGCCGGAGGCCGACATCCACGCGACCGCCGCCTACCGGCGGCACCTCGCCGGAGTCCTCGCCGAGCGGGCCCTCCGTGACGCCGCCAGGGAGGCCGCCGATGCATGAGATCACGCTGACCGTCAACGGGGTGGTCCGGCAGGTCGCCGTGCCGGGACGGCGGCTGCTGTCCGACTGCCTCCGCCACGATCTCGGGCTGACCGGCACGCACGTCGGGTGCGAGCACGGTGTCTGCGGCTGCTGCACGGTGCTGCTGGACGGCGAGCCCGTCCGCTCCTGCCTGACCTTCGCGGTCAGCGTCGACGGGCACGAGATCACCACCGTGGAAGGGCTGGCCGCCCCCGACGGCACCCTCTCCCCAGTGCAGCGGGCCTTCGCCGAGTGCCACGGCCTGCAGTGCGGCTTCTGCACGCCCGGTTTCCTGTGCACGGTGACCGCGCTGCTGCGGGAGAACCCGGCCCCGACGGACGAGGAGGTGCTGGAGGGCGTCTCCGGCAACCTCTGCCGCTGCACGGGGTATCAGAACATCGTCAAGTCCGTCCACCGCGCCGCCGAGATCATGGCGGAGGACCGGTGACCGGGCTGGGCGGGCGAGGCAGGTGAGGCGGGCATGACCACGAAACTGTTCGGCGAGCCGGTCCGGCGGCGCGAGGACCCCCGGCTGCTGACCGGCCGGGGGCTCTACCTCGACGACCTGGGACCCGGGGCCCTCGCGGCGGCGTTCGTCCGCTCCCCGCACGCCCACGCCCGCATCCGCGACATCGACGTCTCGGACGCCGTCGAGGTCGACGGGCTGGTGGCGATCTACACCTGGGAGGACCTGCCGGGCGCGCTCGCCCAGCCGCTGCCACTGCTCATCCCGCACCCGGCGCTGACCCACGGCCGCACCGCCCACCCGCTCGCCCGCGAGATCGTCAGGCACGTCGGCGAGCCCGTCGTGATGGTCGTCGCCCGTGACCGCTACCTCGCCGAGGACGCTTGCGCGCTCATCCGGGTCGACTACGAGATCCTCAAACCGGTGGTCGGCGTGGAGGAGGCCGCGCAGTCGGCCCAGCTCGTCCACGCCGACGTGCCGGGCAACGTCGGCGCGCACCTGGTCCAGGAGGTGCCCTCGGCGGCCGGGCTCGGGGTGCGCGAGGTCATCGAGAACGCGCCGCACACGCTGGCCTTCCGGCTCGACATCGAACGCAGCGCGTCCATGCCGCTGGAGGGGCGCGGCGTCCACGCCCGCTGGGACGCCGACGACCGCTCCCTGCGCGTCTACTCCAGCACCCAGACCTCCACCAGCGTCCGGATGGCCATCGCGGCCAAGCTCGGGCTGCCGCTGCCCAAGGTCGAGGTGATCGCCCCGGACGTGGGCGGCGGGTTCGGCGTGAAGATCGTGCATCCGTGGCCGGAGGAGATCCTGGTTCCGTGGGCGGCGATGACGCTCGGCCAGGAGATCAAGTGGACCGAGGACCGGCGCGAGCACTTCGTCTCCTCCGCCCACGAGCGGGCCCAGGTGCAGTTCGTCCGCGTCGGCTTCGACGGCGACGGCCGGGTCCTGGGCCTGGACGTGAACATCCTGCACGACCACGGCGCCTACACGCCGTACGGGATCATCGTCCCGATCATCACCTCCACCCAGCTCCTCGGCCCCTACAAGATCGGGGCGTACCGGGTGGAGTTCTCGTCGATCTACACCAACACCGTGCAGGTCACCCCGTACCGGGGCGCGGGCCGCCCGCAGGCGGTCTTCTGCATGGAACGGACGATGGACCACATCGCCCGGTACCTCGGGCTCGACCGCACGGCGGTGCGGGCGGCCAACTTCATCCAGCCCGACGAGTTCCCCTACGACCAGGGCCTGATCTTCCAGGACGGCCGCCCGCTGATCTACGACAGCGGCGACTACCCCGAGTCGCTGCGGATGCTCAAGGAGATGATCGGCTGGGACTCCTTCCCCGAGGAGAAGACCCGGGCCGAGGCCGAGGGGCGCAGGATCGGGATCGGCATCGGCTGCTACGTCGAGGGCACCGGCGTCGGCCCCTACGAGGGCGGCCACGTCCAGGTCACCTCCGACGGCCGGGTCCACGTCTCCACCGGGCTCACCTCGCAGGGCCAGGGCCACGAGACCGTGTTCGCGCAGATCGCCGCCGCCGAGCTGGGCGTGCCGCTGGACCGGGTCTCGGTCGTCACCGGCGACACCCGCAGGTTCGGCTACGCGGTCGGCACGTTCGCCTCCCGGGCCGCGGTGATGAGCGGCAACGCCATCGCCCTGGCCTGCCGGAAGGTCAGGGAGAAGGCCCTGCGCATCGCCGCCGACGCGCTGGAGGCCGACCCCCGCGACCTGGAGATCGTCGACGGCGAGGTGCAGGTCGTGGGCGCCCCGGGGGCGTCGATCCCGCTGGCCACCGTGGCGGTGCTGTCCAACCCGCTGCGCTACGCCTTCGACGAGGAGGCGGCCAGGGCGACCCAGTTCGCCGGGACCGCCTCCTTCGACCGGCCGCCGGTGGCCGAGGGGGAGGAGCCGGGGCTGGAGGGGCGCGACTACTACTCGCCGCTCCGCTCGACGTTCGCCTCCGGCATGCACGCGGCGATCGTCGAGACCGACCCGCTGACGGCGGAGATCCGCATCCTGCGCTACGCCGTCGTCCACGACTGCGGCAACCTGATCAACCCCATGATCGTCGAGGGCCAGATCCACGGCGGGGTCGCCCAGGGCGTCGGCGGAGCCCTGTACGAGCGGATGGTCTACGACGGCCACGGCCAGTTGCTGAACGCCTCGTTCATGGACTTCCTCATGCCGTACGCCACCGAGGTGCCCGCCATCGAGACCGCGCACCTGCAGACCCCGTCCCCGCTCAACCCCCTGGGCATCAAGGGGGCGGGCGAGGCCGGCGTCATCCCGGTCTCGGCGGTGATCGCCTCGGCCGTCGAGGACGCCGAGGGGATCGCGATCGACAGGATGCCCATCTCCCCGTCGGAGCTGTTCGACCTCCGCCGCGCGGCGGGCTGAGCTCCCGCCCGGACACCACCGGGACGGCGGCCGCTCCCCGCGGAGGTCGCCGTCCCCGGCTCCGTGTCCCGTGACCTCGGAGGGTCCCGGCCCCGTGTCCCGTGACCTCGGAGGACCCCGTGAACGTGGCGGGGCCGCCGTCATGCCGCCGCCATGGCGTGACGGCGGCCCGTTTTCCGGGGTCAGTCCAGGAAAGCGTGAAGGCCGACGATCGTGGCGCCGGAAGCGGTCAGACCCGTGACGATCGCGAGCGGGATCAGGACGCCGCCCATGAACGACAGAGCGCCCATCAGGATCCCGACGCCGGCCGCGGCGAAGAGGATCACAAGGGTCCTGAGCGTGAACAGCGGAGGTTTCGCCGGGGGCGGGGCATCACCCCACGGCGGGGTACTGTGAGACATGAAGACCTCTTCGTGACGTTGAGCGTCTGACGGCTCCCCGCCTGGCCGCGGGGGGCCGTTGCTTTTGCAACGACCGCGCAAGTATGAGCGGCTTTCCCGGGTTACCTCCTTGATAATGGCTTTTGTCCGCTTTAGTGGTTCTAGCTGTTGTATGCCCGAGGGCGGGTGGCGGCCCTTGTTCCCGGCCCTCTCCCCGGACGGCTCCGCCCGCCCCCGGCGGGCCCCGGTGGCAGGGGGCGACCTCGGGGTGACACGGCGGCCACCGAGGATTCCCGCGGGCGAAGAAGGGCGAAGCACGGTCACCCGCCGAGCAAACTCGCCGGCGGCGAACCGCCGTGGACGCCGAACAAGGATTGACTGGCAGTATCGATATGCCGACACTCTACCGAACGGATGTTCGATGAAGGGGTCGGGCAATGCAAACTGAATGCGATTGTTCGTCGGCATACTTCCTGGAAATGGCGATGCCTTAGCGGAAAAAATCGCTATTTGCCTGTTTTGATGCTTTTGTTGTTTTTCATTCTCCGGCCGCGCGGCCACGGCCGGATGCGGACGCCTGACCGGGCCGGGGCCACCGAGGGTGACAGGGCCGTCCGCCCCGGCGCCGGCCGGTGAGGTGCGCGGCCGCGCTCCGCCCGCCTCACCGTCGGGCGGTACGCAGGCCGCCGGCGTCGTACGGCAGCACGTCGTCACCGGCGGCCACCGTCAGGACGAGCCCGTTGCCGCTGAAGGCCACGGTGGACCTGGCCGGTCTTCGAGGGCTGCCGTGGAATGCGCCGGAGCCCGTCCCGTCGCGGAGGCGACCCGACGCCCGTAGGGCCGGGTCCGCGTCCTTCCGCTCGCGTCAGGCGATCCGGTATCGGTTCTCGTCGACCGCGGCGACATCCTCCTCGTCGAAGATCTCGTGCTTGACGTCGTCCCAACGGTCGTCCCAACGGTGGAACGTGGTCATCGCCCATGCCCCTTCGGTGATGCTTCTAGCCGGCTGATCCATTCGGCGAAGAGATTCTCCGCGAGCGGTATCGCCTTGCCGTACCGGGCATCCGGTGACCGGTGAACGCACCCCGGGCGATGAGGTGCGTTCACCGGCGGTTCGGCGTTCGGGAGGCCCGGTGCTCGGAAGGTTCGGCGGTTCGGGAGGCCCGGTGCCTCAGGAGGCTCCGGCGACCAGGCGCTTGCGGAAGACCCAGTACGACCAGGCCTGGTAGCCCAGGACGAACGGCAGGGCGATCAGGCCGATCCAGGTCAGCACGCCCAGCGTGTACGGGCCGGAGGCGGCCTCGGCGACGGTGAGGCCGGGGAACGGGGCGGGCCAGAGCGCGCCGAACAGGGCGGCGGAGCCGAGCACGATGGACGAGGCGGTGGCCGCGAACGCCCAGCCGTCCCGGCCGCGCCAGGTCAGCGCGACCCCCGCGGCCAGGACCGCCACCGCGGCCAGCGCGCACGCCCACAGCCACGGGGCCGCGGTCCAGCCGGCGGGCGCCGCGTCGGGGGCGGGGATGCCGGACAGGGCCACCGCCGCCGCGGGCACCGCCACCGCGGCGGCGATCATCGCGGCGCGGCGGGCCCGCGAGCGCACCGGGCCCGAAGTCTTGAGCGCGACGAAGACCGCCCCGTGCAGCACGCACAGCGACAGCGAGAACACCCCGCCCACCAGGGCGGCCGTCGCGCTGTTGCGCAGCAGGTCGGCGAAGACGGCGCCCCACAGGAACGCGGGCAGCGCGCTGCCGACCAGGACGCCCGCGTCGCACCACGCGCGGTCGGAGGCGTGCTGCACCTTGCCCCGCCACTCCAGGCCGATGCCGCGCACGATGAGCCCGACCAGGACCAGCACGACCGGCAGGTAGAACTCGCTGAGCAGCCCGGCGTACCAGGCGGGGAACGCGGCGAACATCGCGCCGACGGCGGTGATCAGCCAGACCTCGTTGCCGTCCCAGACGGGGCCGATCGTGCCGAGGACCTGCTTGCGCTCCGCCTCGCTCCGCGAGAGCACCGGCGCCAGCATGCCCACGCCGAAGTCGAAGCCCTCCAGCACGAAGTAGCCCGTCCAGAGGAACGCGATGACCGCGAACCAGAAGGTGGTCAGTTCCATCGTTCCCGCCTCAGTACATCAGGGTCGGCTGGAGCCGGGCGCCCGCGTCCTCGCTGTCGCGGGGCGACGGCGGCGCCGGCGGAGTCACGGCGACGGGCTCGGGGCCCGCCTTCACGTAGCGCACCAGCAGGACGACCTCGGCCAGCGCGAGCGCGCCGTACAGCGCGGTGAAGATCGCCAGTGAGATGGCCACCTCGGTCAGGCTGACGCCGGGGGAGACGCTCGCCGCGGTGAGCAGCTCGCCCTGGACGGTCCACGGCTGGCGCCCGATCTCGCTGAGCAGCCATCCCGCGATCATCGCGATGGTCGGCAGCGGCAGAGCCAGCAGGCAGACCCGGGCGAACCAGGCCGGGATCTCGCGCGGCGGGCGGGGGTCGCGGCGGCGCTTGCGGGTCAGCCAGAGGCCCAGAACCGACAGGCCCGCCACCGACAGGCCGAAAGTGATCATCACGCGGAAGGACCAGAAGACCACGGGCAGGTTCGGCCGGTAGTCGCCGGGGCCGAACTGCTTCTCGAACCGGGTCTGCAGGTCCTCGGTGCCCTGGATCACGGCGTTCGGGTCGTTGGTGGCCAGGAAGCTGAGCAGCATGGGCACCTCCACCCCCGGTACGGGAGAGAACGGCGCGCCGGCCGTGTCGCGCTCCAGCCCTTCGGCGGCGGCGAGCTTCATCGGCTGCTGCTCGTGCAGCAGCTTGGCGGAGAGGTCGCCGCTGCCCGCGACCACGGCCCCGGCGATCGCCGTCATGACCAGCGCCGCCCGCATCGGGGTGCGCCAGATGTCCGTGCCGCCGTGCCGCACCTGCCCGGCGCGGCCGGGGTCGGCCCGGCGCTCCCGCAGGACGTTGTAGCCGCAGACCGCCAGCACGAACCCGCCGGCGACCACGAACGCGGCCGCGATCACGTGCGGTACCTGGGCGAGCGCGGTGGAGTTGGTGAGCACCGCCCACAGGTCCGTCATCCGGGCCTTGCCGTCGACGACCTCGTACCCGACCGGGTGCTTCATCCAGGCGTTGGCGGCGAGGATGAAGTACGCCGACAGGTTGGACCCGATGACCGCGGCCCAGATGGTGGCCAGGTGGATGCGCTTGGGCAGCTTGTCCCAGCCGAAGATCCACAGGCCGATGAAGGTCGACTCCAGGAAGAACGCGAGCAGCGCCTCCAGGGCGAGCGGGGCGCCGAAGACGTCACCGACGAAGACCGAGTATTCGCTCCAGTTCATGCCGAACTGGAACTCCTGCACGATGCCCGTCACCACGCCCATGGCAAAGTTGATCAGGAAGAGCTTCCCGAAGAACTTCGTGAGCCGGAGGTAGTGCTCCTTGCCCGTGCGGTGCCATGCGGTCTGCAGTCCTGCCACGAAGACGCCGAGGCCGATCGTCAGGGGCACGAAGAGAAAGTGGTACACGGTGGTTACCCCGAACTGCCACCGCGCCAGATCCAGTGCGTCCATCTTCCTCTCGCGGCTCTTGAAGCTCTACGACGTGTAGTTCTACTTCTAGTAGTACTACGGGTTGTAGAGCAATGGGTGGGATGGGCGCCGCGAGCTACTGCGATCTTCGTCACATGGTCCGGTGCGAGACCGCACTTCTCTGCCGGACCAAGATCGCCCCCTTCGGCTCGCGGCGCCTGCTCTCCCCCCTGTGCTGCCGCGAATCCCTCCGCGGCCGTCCCCGGGTGAGGGGACGTACGCCCCGATCCGGCCGGGCCCGTTCACCGGCCCGGCGTCCCCCCGGGGCGCATGACTCAATGGTGGGCGAGAGAGGGCCCGGCGGGCGTCCGCCGCTGGAGGGATTCCCGGGTACGCCGGGCGGCGGACACCGCCGCCGGTTCGGAGGGCCGCCGGGTGGAGCGCCGGCGGCCGCGGTGGATTTCTGGCGTAGCAGCCTTTCGGGTGACCTGAGCACTCTGTATGTGGTTTGTAAGGAAAAGGGCAAGCGTTGGTACAGGGACCTGCAAGCGCGGCGCCTTATCAATGAACCACCCCAGGGGGGAACCGGTACGGAGCCGGTCCGGGGGGTTCAAGGAGAGATCATGATCAAGAGACTGACCGCAGGTCTGCTGGCCGCCGCCGCCGTCGGTGCCGTCGCGCTCGCCACGCCGGCCTCGGCAGCGGCCGCCGCGACCACCGGGAGCGCCGCCACGACCGCCTCGCCGGGCTACGACTACAGCGAGAACTGGGGCACCTACTACTCCCGCAACTACAAGGCCAAGTCGCGCGGCTGGATCGGCGTGGAGTGGGACCAGCACCAGAAGTGGAACCGGGTCGACGTCAAGGGCAAGCTGTACGACCTCGACCACCGCACGTACGCCCAGGGCGGCAAGTGCGCGTACGTGAAGTTCGCGGTCCACCACTTCGGTGACCACCCCGGCAACTGGTACGACGGCAAGAGCTACAGGTACTGCGGTGCCGGTGGCGCCAAGCACTTCACCTTCAGCAAGCACAAGGTCGACAACGTCCGCGTCAAGGTCTGCCAGATCGGCCTGCACAGCTCCCACCCGACCAAGTGCGGCGACTGGGAGTACCTCTACAGCACCGAGAGCGAGTGATCGCTCAGGCGGACCGTGGACGAACAGGTGGACGCTGAACGGCCCGCCCGGGGGGGAACGGGCCGTTCACGCCGTCGGGGACAGTCACACTGTCCCGGACGGTCACACCGCCCTGGACGGTCATACCGTCCAGGGCGGTTGCGTCATCCGGGCCCGGTCACGATGTGGCCGGGCCTTTCGCGCTGCCCTGGCCTTTCGCGCTGCCCGGCCCTGTGCCGTCGGGGCTGTTCATGCCGCCCGGCCCCGGCCACATCGTCCCGACCGTTCATGCCATCCGGGCCCGCGCCGCCCGGGATGGTCACGTCGCCCGGGGCGCGGTACGGGGCGTTCGCGTCACCCGGGGCGCGGTACGGCTACCGGAGCGCGGCCTTCAGGTAGGCGTCGAGGTTGCCGAGCTCGAACCCCCGGCGCTTGATCTTGTTGACGAGGATGCGGAAGTCCCGGGAGAGGTTGGGGCGGAAGTGCAACAGGAGCACATCACCGGGGCGGAGTTTCTTGTCCGGCACCTGGTAGGCGATCTTCCCGCCCGGCTGCACGGTCGCCGTCCACAGCAGGAGCGCGTCGATGCCGCAGGCCTTGGCCGCCTTGCGGGTCAGGCTGTTGTGGTTGCCGAACGGCGGGCGGAACAGGGTGGGCGTCGTGCCGAGATGCCGGCGGATCAGCCTGGAGGTGCCGCAGATCTCGGCCTTCTGCTGCTCGTAGCCGAGCAGCGGCAGGTTCGGGTGGGTCAGCGTGTGGTTCTCGATCGTCGCGCCCGCGTCGCGCAGGTCGCGCACGTAGTCCCACTTGCCGGCGCCCAGGAACCGGCCGCCCTGGGTGGTCGCGTCGCCCGCGCCCTTGGCCTCCACCGCGTCGCGGGTGACGAAGGCCGCGATGGGGATCCGCCGGTCGCGGACCTGCGCCACGAAGCCGGGATCCTGCTCCCAGCCGTCGTCGATGGTCAGGAAGACGACCTTCCGCCTGGTGGGGATGGAGCTGATCACCGGTGGCAGGCCGTCGGCGGGGCGGGAGATCTTCCCCACCTCGCCCGGCCGGGGCACGGCCCCCGGCGGCCCCGCGGGCGGTCGTGCCGGATCGGCCGAGCCGTCCGGTCTCTTCGACGCGCCGGCTGAGGCATCCGGTTTCGAGACGTTCCCGCCGGACCCGGCCCCGGGCCCGTCGGCCCCCGCGGCGGCGCATCCCGCGCTCACCGCCAGAGCCACGATCGCCGCCGCCATCCTGGTCGTCTGAGCGATCATCGATGCCGTGACTCCTCCACCCTCTGAAGAGGGCGGCTTCTCGCTTCCTCTGCCGAGGGAGACGACGGCCAAGCCCTGACCGTTTCGAACAGGAGAACCATAGCGGAGAGGCGATCTTCCCGCCGCGGGAACCCGGTACTCCCCTCGCCGAGGATGATGGACGCCCACCCTGCCGGCGGGCACGGATCCGCTCGCCACGATGATCACCAGCCGGGCCGGGGAACCGCCCGGGAGACGGCGGACACCCGGCGTCGGGAAGACGCGGGCCCGCATCTCAACGGTGTTCACCGGGGCGCGCCCGGTGCGCGGGTCGGCGTGGTAGGGGCAGCCCTACCACGAAGTGGGGTGGGAGCAGGGGTCTCCGGGCGGGGAGGCCACGAAATCCTGGAGAGGCCACTATCCATCCAGTGCCGCTTCACGGCGCTGGTGGCTCATCAGGCCCGTCGAGCGATCCGGCCTATCCGAGGAGAATCGTGCCCGACTCAACAGCGACCGACGCCGCGAATCCCCCCGCCGATCTCACCGACCCCGCCGACCTCGTCGGCTCCGCCGATCCCGCCGATCCCGGGAACGGGACGCGGGGCAGCGACTTCGCCCGCCTGGCGCGCCGGATCACACAGGCGGGGCTGCTGGAGCGGCGTCCCGGCCACTACGCCGTGCGTTCCGTCCTCGTGGGGGCGGCCTTCGCCGGGGGCTGGGCCGCCTTCCTCACGATCGGCGACTCGTGGTACCAGCTGGCGGTCGCCGTGCTCCTCGCCGCGGTGTTCGCGCAGATCGGGCTCCTCGCCCACGACCTGGCCCACCGTCAGGTCTTCCGCTCCCGCCGCTCCAGCGAGATCGCGGGCATGCTGGCGGGGAACCTCGCCATCGGCATGAGCTACGGCTGGTGGATGGACAAGCACACCCGCCACCACGCCAATCCCAACCACGAGGACCACGACCCGGACGTCTCGCCGGACTTCCTTCTCTGGTCGCGCGAGCAGGCCGCCCAGAGCAGGGGCCTGGCCAGGTTCATCGGCCGCCGGCAGGCGTACCTGTTCTTCCCGCTGCTCACGCTGGAGGGGTTCAACCTCCACCTCTCCAGCGTCCGCGCCCTGGCCCGCCCGGTGGTCAAGCGCCGCGGCGTGGAGGCGTCGCTGCTGGCGGCGCACGCGATCCTGTACGTGGGGGCGCTGTTCACCGTCCTGTCACCCGGCAAGGCCGTGGCCTTCCTCCTCCTGCACCAGGCGGTCTTCGGCGTCTACCTGGGCTGCACGTTCGCGCCGAACCACAAGGGCATGCCGACGCTGAGGGGCGAGGACAAGCTCGACTTCCTGCGGCGTCAGGTGCTGACCTCGCGCAACGTGCGCGGCGGCCGGATGCTCGACGCGGTGCTGGGCGGGCTCAACTACCAGATCGAGCATCACCTCTTCCCGAGCATGCCGATGCCCAACCTGCGCCGCGCCCAGCCGATCGTCCGGGCGTACTGCGAGGAACTGGGCGTCGACTACCTGGAGTCCGGAATCGTCGACTCCTACGCCCAGGCGCTACGCCACCTGCACGACGTCGGCGCCCCACTGCGCGCCCGCGCCGGAGCGCCGGGGTGACCCGGACGGCCCTGACAACGGCGACCCGCCGCGACGGGCAGATGTTGCTGTTATCCCTCCGCCCCGTGATTGCCTAGGGTGCTTGGTGTGAAGCTCGCAGGCAGTGCCGTACTCGGCATCGACAGAGATCGTGTGTGGTCAGCGCTCCAGGACCCGGCCGTGCTCGTCCGGACGATCCCGGGGTGCGAACGTCTGGAGGAGACGGCGCCCGACACCTACCGGATGACCGTCACCGCCGGGGTGGCCTCGATCAAGGGCGTCTACCAGGGCGAGGTCTCGCTGTCGGAACCCGACGCCCCGCAGCGGTTCGTGCTCAAGGCCCGGGGGCAGGGCGCGCCCGGCACCGTGGACGCCACCGTGGAGGTCCGCCTCAGCGAGGTCGAGGGCGGTACCCGCGTCGACTACGACGCCGAGGCCGTGGTCGGCGGCATGATCGGCGGTGTCGGTCAGCGCATGCTCACCTCGGTGGCGAAGAAGACCGCGGGCGAGTTCTTCTCCGCGGTGGAGAGCCACCTCGCCTCCGCCTACGCCGGTGAGATCCCCGTTCCCGCCGAGCCCGTTCCCGCGGGGGCCGTACCGGGTGGGGCGGCGGCCGCCGGACTCGCCGTGACGCCTGGACCGGCCGCGGTGACCGAGCCCGCCGCGGCGACCGGACCGGCCGCCGCACGCGCCCCGGAAGCCGCCCGGCCGGTCAGGGCCGCCCACGTCTTCGAACGCCCGGCTCCGCCGCCCAAGCCCGGCGTTCCCCCGTGGTCGCTCCTCGCCGCGTTCGGGATGGGCGCGGGCGTCGCGCTCGGCAGCGCCGTGATCGGCTGGCTGCTCGGCCGCACCGGGAGGCGGTGACCGGTTCGCGGTCCGGCCGCGGCAAAGGACGGTGACCGGTCGCGGGCGGCTGTACGCATCGCCGGTCCGTGGTGAACGCGGGGTCTCCGCCCCGGAGGACGACGCGTCGCAGGTGGCTCGTACGTGCCGCGGGTCCCCGCCTACCCGGTGGCGACGGCCGCAGTGGCCGTGCACCCGGCAGGCCGGGTCGCGTACGCGGCAGGCCGGGTCACGCACCGGGCCAGGGCGTCGGCGACGAGGGTAGGGTCATCCCACCTGTGGGCTCTCGCACATGAGGATCTTCCGGCGTACGGTGTCGGTATGCGCGAGGCACGTGCGGAGGATGCCCGGACCGAAGCCAGACGACTGATCCGTGACCTGCTGGGCGAGGAGCGTCCCGACGCCGCCCTCCTGCTGCGCGAGGCGGGGGCGGCGTTGGGTGCCGACCGCGTCGCCCACTGCGTCGAGCTCGCCCGCGGCGCCCCCCTCACCCGCAGATCGACCGAGCTCGCCGCACTTGCCGGGCTGCTGGTCGGCACCCGCGAGCTGGGGGAGGAGTGGTGGTGGCGCGAGCGCGACGGGAAGCTCCCCACGCCGGACGAGGTGCTCCGCAGCTCGACCGCGGTCGACCCGTGGACCGACCTGACCGTACTGGAGATGCTCGCCGCCTGGGTCGCCGACGACGCGGCCGACGCGCTCTGGGGCCGCCCGCACGTCGCCACCGATCTCAACTCCTGGCAGGCGGAGGACCGGATCGAACTGCCCGGCGACGCCCGGCCGGGGCAGCGGATCGTGGTCTCCTTCGACGCGGGCGGGCGGCTCGACGCGGTCGTCCTGCGCCGCCCGAGCGGTGAGCTGGGGTCCAACCTCGACTTCGACTCGCTGCGTTACTCCCGCCCGGCCGAGGCCCAGTGGAGCTGGGGCGTCGCCGCCGGGCTCGGCCCGCACCACCTGGACGAGCACCCCGACCCGTACGAGCAGCCGGTCGACGCCCGAGCCGCCGGAATCCTGCACGCGTGGGCCCTGCGCCACGGCGCCTCCGCCGACCGGGCCGGCCCGGCCTGGCGGACCCGGGGCGATGTCATCGCCGCGATCGAGCGGATCGACTGGATGTGGCGCAGCGGCGAGTGGTTCGCCTGGTGGCGCGGGGTCTCCGCGCTGGTCGACGGGGAGCCCGAGCAGCTGGCCGCCCGCCTGAAGGAGATCACCGCCGCGCCCTGACCGCTCTGTCCCGCCCCTCCCGGCCGGGGACACCGGAACCACCGCACTTCCCCACCCCCGGCCTGCGTTTTCCGGAAAAGACTCCGGCCGGGCGGACACGGGCCACAACCCTGGGCGGCCACGCCTTTTCTGTGCGTTGTTTGTCTGGCCGCGTCACTTGATGACGCAAAGTCACCGGACGCACGCGTGCGCGGTAACTCGTTTTTTAAACCTGACTCCTCAGTCCTTTATTTGCTCCTTATGTAGATCTTGCGGGCCATGATGATCTACGGGTAATTTCTGATCGTTTGTTTGCATCCGAGGCGCTCCGAACCGACGACCCCGGCTCCGGCCGGGCGCTTGGGCGGGCTGGGGTAACGCGGGAGTTTTCGCTTCCGTGCTGACGTGTTCGGAGGCTGACGGCGTATGCGCCGGAATTTGTCGTGGGCGTTTTCGGCACGCGTGAAGACCTGGGCGTCGGTGGCGATTCTCACTGTGTTGACCCCGGGTCTGTTGCTGTTCCAGGAGGTTCCGGTAAGCGCCGTGGTGCAGCCGGTCCCGGTGGTTCAGGGCGATCCGGATACGCCCAAGCAATTGACCGGCTCGGCGGCGGGGCTGCCGTCGCTGGTCGATTCCGCAGCCACCGCGTCGACGGTGAAGGTGAAGCCGTCCAGACGGGACGGCAAGCGTCCCAAGGGCGCGTTGCCGCCGGAGAAGCGGCCCGTCTCTCGGGTTGCCCGTTCTGCGGCGGGTAAGGACGGTGGATCCTCCGCGGCGGCGGCGCGGAAGGCGCAGAGCGCCGACGCGGTGACCAACGCCACGGTGCCGGCCGCGACCGTGTGGTGCGAGGACTACCCGTACTGGAGCTCGACCCAGAAGTACAGCTTCGGGGACGTCGTCTACTACAACGCCTACCTGTGGGAGGTGACCGGCTTCAGCACCACGGTCGGGACACCGCCGGACTGGGACCGGGCCTGGACACGGCGGGCGGCGTGCTCGTATCACAAGTCGCCTTGGGCGACGCCCGTGGCGCCGGCCCACGGCGCGCTGGTGGCCTCCCGCACGCCCGCCCTGCTGGCCCGCGGCGGCAGCAACGACGCCTACACCGTCCCGGTCACCTTCACCTTCAAGATCTGCGACAACGCGGCGATGACGACCGGGTGCACCTCCTCCGGCGCGCTGGCCAAAAGCCTGGGCGACGCGACGGCCTGGACGGTCCCGGCGGGCAAGCTGACCTGGAGCAAGCAGTACTGGTGGACCGTCACGATCACCGACACCGGCAGCAACCTGACGACGACGTCGGAGGCGATGACCTTCACCACCGGGGTGCACCAGCCGGTGATCGGCTCACAGCTGGCCGCGCGCGGGGTCAACGGCCAGGAGTTCCACCAGTCGCCGGGCAACTACACCACCGAGGCCACGGACCTGGTGGTGGCCACGGCCGGGCCGCCGCTGGCGGTGAACCGCTCCTACAACAGCATGGACGCGCGCACCGACGGGATCTTCGGCGCCGGCTGGTCGACCCGCTGGGACATGAAGCTCGTCCGCGAGGTGCGCGGCGAGATGGTCTCGGCGCTGGTGACCTACCCCGACGGGCGCCGGGTGCGCTTCGCCGCCAACGGCGACGGCAGCTACCAGCCGCCGCCGGGCATGTACGCCACCCTGGCCGAGGTGACCGGCGGCGGCTGGCGGCTGATGGACAAATCCTCCACCTCGTACGTCTTCGACGCCCAGGGCCGGCTGACCACGGTCACCGACGGGCGCGGCCGCGCCCAGACGCTGGTCTACGGCACCGGCGGCAAACTGGAGAAGGTCACCGCGGCCGGCGGCCGGTCACTGACGTTCACCTGGACCGGCGCGCACGTGGCCAGCGTCTCCAGCGACCCGGTGGACGGCTCCCCGGTGACGTGGACCTACCACTACGAAGGCGACAAGCTCACCGCGGTGTGCGCCCCGGTCGCGGCACCCAACTGCACCCACTACGCCTACGGCAGCGGCTCGCAGTACCGCGGTATCGTCCAGGACTCCGAACCCTACGGGTACTGGCGGCTGGGCGACAGCAGCGGATCAGCGGCGAAGGACCTGGGCTCGGGCGCGGGCGCGGCCTTTTACGAGGGAAGGTCCAGCGGCGGTGCCCCGTCCGAGGTGCTGTACGGCAAGCCCGGCGCACTGGCCGGCACACCCGACACGGCCGTGGAACTGAAAAACGCCGTGGTGCGCCTGCCGGACTACGCCTTGTCGAACCTGGGCGATCAGGTGTCGGTGGAGCTGTGGTTCAAGACCACCGGCTCGGGTGTGCTGATGGCGGCCGGGGAGCGCAACGACTTCCTGCTGAATCAGCCGATGCTGTACATCGGCACCGACGGCAAGCTGCGCGGCTCGTTCCACGCCGCGGCCGCACCCATGGCCTCGGCGGGCGCGGTCAACGACAACGCCTGGCACCACGTGGCGCTGACCATCACCGGAGACGCCCAGGCGCTCTACCTCGACGGCGCGCAGATCGGCACGATGACCGGAAAGATCACCACCTGGCGCCCGTATACCGAGGTGGGGCACGGGATCGTCACCCCCGGGTCGGCGCCCGGGCTGCCGACCGGGACCGGAACGCAGGAATTCCCCTTCCACGGCCTGGTCGACGAGGTCGCCGTCTACGGCAAGCCGCTCACCGCGGCCGAGGTGGCCGCGCACCACGCGGCCCGCGCCGAAGCACCCGCCAAGCTGACGAAGATCACGTTGCCGTCCGGGCGGGTGTGGGCGGACAACACCTACGACCCCGGCACCGACCGGATCGCCACCCATGTCGACCAGCACGGCGGCACCTGGAAGCTCAGCGACTTGGTCTACGCCCCGGCGACGGGCACCTCCACGGTCACCGTGACCGACCCCAACAACAACACCCTCACCTACGTCCACGACGCCTGGCGCGGCAACCGCCTGATCAGCCGCACCGACCAGCTGAGCAAAGTCACCACGTACGCGTACGACACCGGCGGCTTCCCGGTGAAGGTCACCGACCCGAACAACAACGTCACCGAGCAGGTCAACGACGCCCGCGGCAACGTCACCGCGATCAAAACCTGCCGGACGGCGACCAGCTGCCAGACCAGCTACCAGGCGTTCTACCGCAACACCGCCGACGAGTTCGACCCGCGCAACGACCAGGTGACCGTCGTCCGGGACGCCCGCTCAGCCAGCGCCACCGACACCACCTACGCCACCGTCACCGAGTACACCACCCACGGTGACGTGGCCAAGATCACCACCCCGGCCACCCCGGACTTCCCCAGTGGCCGGTCGACGACCTACACCTACACCGACGGCACCGAGGCCGCGGTCGGCGGCGGGACCACCCCGGCCGGGCTGGTGAAGTCGGCCAAGGACCTGCGGGGCAACGAGACCACCTACCGCTACACCGCGGCCGGGGATGTGGCCGAGCAGACCAGCCCGTCCGGGCTGAAGACCACCTTCACCCATGACGGGCTGGGCCGGGTGGCCTCCAGCACACAAGTTTCCGAGGCCCACCCCGACGGCGTCACCACCACCTTCACCTACGACGGCCTCGGCCGGATGCTCACGCAGACCGGGCCCGGGGTGAAGAACGAGGTCACCAACGTCACGCACACCGCCAAGGTCACCTTCACCTACGACCCGGACGGCAACAAGCTCACCGAGGCCCTGTCGGACCTGACCGGCGGCGACGTCGAGCGCAAGACCGTCTACACCTATGACGACCACGGCCGGGTGGAGACCGTCACCGATCCGGAGAACGGGGTGACCCGCTCGACCTGGAACGCCACCGGCGCCCTGGCTTCCACGACCGATCCGATGGGCACGGTCCTCACCTACGCCTACACCAAGCGCGGCGAGCCGTACACCACCACCCTGAAGAACTGGACCGGCAGCCCGGTGAACCCGCAGGCTCCCCAGGACGTGGTATTGGAGTCCCACGCCTACGATTCCGGTGGCCGTCTGGCCAGCAAGACCGACGCGATGGGCCGCACGACCTCCTACACCTACTTCGCCAACAACCGCCTGTCACAGGTGACCGCCAAGGGCGCCCGCCTCAACGGCTTGACCACCCCGGCCGACGTGGTGCTGCAGGACAACACCTACGACGCGGCGGGCAATGTGACCAAGCAGGTCACCGGCGGCAGCAAGCAGGTCACCGTCGAGCGTGTCTATGACGCCGCCGGCCGCCTGACCTCCACCACGTTCGACCCGGCCGCGCTCAAGCGCACGACCGCCTTCGAGTACGACGCGGCCGGCAACATCACCAAGAAGACCTTCACCGGCGGGAGCGGCACCCGCACCGAGTCCACCGTCTACGCCTACAACGTGCTGGGCCTGGTGACCCGGCAGACCGTGGAGAACGGTGATGACGACCTGGTCACCACCAGCACTTATGACGACCGTGGCCTGGTCACCGCGGTCACCGACCCGCGCGGCAACGCCGCCGGCGCCACGGCCGCGGACTTCACCACCACCATGCGCTATGACGGCGCAGGCCGGCTGGTGGAGACCAAGGCCCCGCAGGTGACGATCGAAAAGAACGGCTCCGCCGCCGACGGACGGCCCACGGTGAAGTACGGCTACGACACCGCCGGCCTGCGGACCCACGAGGTCGACGCCGAAGGCCGTACGGTTACCTCGACCTTCGACAAGGCCGGTCGCCCGGCCTCGACCACCCTGCCGTCCTACACCCCGCCGGGCGCGCCCACCGCTCCGACCGGGCAGCAGGCCCGCTGGAAGTTCGACGAGACCGCGGGCACCTCGGCGGCCGACGCCTCCGGGCACAACCACACCCTGACCCTGGCCGGAACCACCGCCTGGCAGAGCGGCAAGACCGGCAACGGGCTGCACCTGGCCAACGGCGACGGCTACGCCCAGAGCGCGGGTCCGGTGCTCGACACCTCCGCCAGCTACACCGTGGCCGGATGGGTCAAACTTGACGACCTGACGACCTGGCAGAGCGCGGCGAGCCAGACCGGAACGACCAGCAGCGCTTTCGCCCTGACCTACGACCCCGACGTGAAGAAGTGGATCTGGTCGCTCACCGGCGCCGACGCCAGCAACCCGGCCTCCGAGCATGTCGAGGCCGACACCGTCGCACAGACCGGGACCTGGACCCATCTGGCCGGGGTGTACGACCATGCCGCCCAGAAGATCCGCCTGTACGTCAACGGCGTGCTCAACGACGAGGCGCCTTTCACCGCGCCGTGGAAGGCCACCGGCCCGTTCGTCGTCGGCCGCACCCTCAACGACGGCGACCACGTCGACTACCTGCGCGGATCCGTCGACGACCTGCATGCCTACCCGCGGGCGCTGAGCGACGAGGAGATCTCCGCGCAGTACGGCAGCGCCACCAGCGCACCCTGCCCCACGACCTGCCCGACCGGCGCGGTCACCCCCAAGGTCAGCTTCGCCTACGACGCGGCCGGCCGGCAGACCAAGGTCACCGACCCGCGCAACCACGTCACCACCACCGAGTACGACGCGCTGGGCCGCCCGGTGCGGGTCACCGAGCCGGGCCCCTCCGGGCCGGGTGGTCAGTGGGTGTCCGAGTACAACCTGATCGGTGAGCAGCTCGCGGTCGTCGACCTCACCGGCGCGCGTACCGAGGCGACCTATGACGACCTCGACCGGAAGATCACCACCACGCAGGTCGAGCGCAAGCCCACCACCGCGGCGTACACCACCAAACTGGAATACGACACCGCCGGCAACCTCATCAAGAGCATCGACCCGCGCAGCAAGGTCACCAGCTACGCGGTCAACGCCGCCGGAGAGGTCACCGGCACCACCGACCCGAACAACAACACCTCCGCTGTCGAGTACGACCTCCTCGGCCGGCAGACCAAGGTGACCGACCCGCTGAAAAACGCCACCGAGGTCACCTACGACCTGGCCGGACGCAAGATCGCGACCAAGGACCTCACCGGCACCGGCGCAGTCGTGCGCACCTTCGGCTTCGGCTACGATCCGGCGGGCAACCCGACCAGCACCACCTCCGGCGAGGGGCACGTCACCCAGCGGACGTTCGACGCCCTGGGCCGGCTGACCTCGCTGATCGAGCCGGTCTCGGCCGACAAGACCATCACCACCACGTTCGGCTACGACGCCACCGGCGCCCGTACCCGCCTCACCGACGGGCGCGGCCACGCCACCTGGACCACCTACAACACCCTCGGCCTGGTCGAATCCGTCATCGAGCCCTCGACCACGGCGCACCCGAACGCGGCCGACCGGACCTGGACCAGCGTCTACGACGCCGCCGGCAACGCGGTGGCCACCCTGCAACCGGGCGGGGTGCGTATCGACCGCGTCTTCGACCCCCTGAACCGGGTCACCAAGGAGACCGGCACCGGCACCTCGGTCGCCACCCCCGAGCGGACCGTCACCTACGACGACGCGGGCCGGGTGACCGCGATCGGTGACTACACCCTGGACTACAACGACCGCAGCTTGCTGACCAAGGTCTCCAAGGCCACCACCCAGGTCGCCACCTACGCCTGGGACGGGGCGGGCAACCTGACCCAGCGCGTCGACCCGACCGGCACGGCCACCTACGCCTGGGACAACGCCAGCCGGTTGCAGACCGCCACCGACCCGGTCACCGGGCGGACCTGGACCTACGGCTACGACAACGCCGACCGGCTCACCAGTAAGACCTCGGCCAACCCGGCAGGCACCCAGAGCTACGGGTACGACGCGGTGGACCGGCTGACCTCGCACACGGTGAAGAACAGCTCCGGCACCGAACTGGCGAAGATCACCTACGGGTGGGACAAGGACGACAACCTCACCACCAAGACCACCACCGGCACCGCCGGGGCGGGGGCCAACACCTACGGCTACGACCGCTCCGGCCGCCTGACCTCCTGGACCGCCCCGGGTGGCGCCATCACCGCCTACGAATGGGACGACGCCGGCAACCGCACCAAGGCCGGGGACAAGACCTTCACCTACGACGAGCGCAACCGGCTGCTCTCCGGGGGCGGGACCGACTACACCTACACCCCGCGCGGCACCGTCGCCACCGAGACCACTGGCGGCGTGACGAAGAACCTCACCTTCGACGCCTTCGACCGGCTCATCACCGACGGCGAGGCCACCTACGGCTACGACGCCCTGGGCCGGATGACCTCGCGCACCAAGGGCACCGTCCAGCAGCGCTTTGTCTATTCCGGCCTGACCAACGACATCGCCGCCGTCACCGACGGCGCTGGCGCAATCCAGGCCAGGTACGGCCGCGACCCGTCCGGTGGCCTGCTCAGCCTGCAGGAAGGCACCGGCCCGGCGCTCGCCACGATGACCGACCTGCACGGCGACCTGGTGGGGACCTTCTCCGGCACCGCCTTGGTCGACTCGACCGCCTACGACCCGTTCGGCCAGGTCATCCAGCGCTCCGGCACCGCGCGGGCCCTGGGGTACCAGGGTGAGTACACCGACCCGGACACCGGCAAGGTCAACATGGACGCCCGCTGGTACCAGCCCGGCACCGGTGCCTTCGCCTCCCGCGACACCGCCACCCTCACCCCGGACCCGTCGGTGCAGGCCAACCGCTACACCTACGCCAACGCCTCGCCGCTCACCCATGCCGACCCTTCCGGTCACAACTCGATTGTGATCAACAATCCAGTGCCGCGGCCGGCCCCGAAGGGCGACCCGACGGTGACGCCGTACTACTCATGGGGAGGCCTCTCGGATCTGGTGTACAACGGATCCGACAGTGATGAGGACGACTACTGGTGGTCGCGGAACTACAGTTGGTATGCGACCATGCCGCAGCTCGGTGACGACGAGATCGAAAGGCTCGGCTACAAGTACATGCCCAACGGCAGGGAGGTAGACCAGCCGAACTTCTGGGACGGCAAAACCCGTGAAGACGAAATAACGCGCCAGGAGTACATGCTTCGCTGGAGGCCGTGGCTAAAGGAAGAGCAGCTATCCTCTATTTGGGTTCGAGTTGGAGGGCTAAACAGCTTGGAATCTAAAAATGTTACGGTGGCTGCGGGTGGGATAGCTTACTATAAGAGTTCCGTAGGGAAAGTGAAGTTCAAGAACTATGAATACTTCAAGGGTATTCTGGAGTATTATAATATAATCAAAGCTGCGGCCGACGGTCATGGGATCGATAAAAATGTGTTGGCGGCCGTTATTATGTGGGAAATTCGCGCCAAGGAAGTAAAATATGGCGGGATTGGCGCCCTTGCCGCGATCTATTATGATTACAGAGATGAGAAAAGAAAGGGGATGGGGTGGGGGGCGTCTATCGGTATCGCTCAGTTGGAGCTTTATAAGGCTCGGATGATGCTGGAGAAGTATTATGGAAAAGCGAAATGGGGCCCGGGTAGGGCTAGGTTGGGGGATGTTGCGGAAGAGATGCTGGACCCGCATAGAGCCATACATCTAGCCGCTGCTTGGATGGAGCATCTGAAGCAGAATGTATGGTATATGAAGGACGGGGCCAAGCACTATCTGGATGATAAGGAGGCGGCGATCGCCTACTGCGGATGCTCGGGGGTGACGGTGGTCGCACCTGGGACCGGGAATACGAGTATCAATTTTGCTCGGTTCCGAGTGTGGGCGGAGAATGGCTGGCGAGACGAGGAGCTCAAGGTTGGAAATCCGGACCCCGGTATAAAGCGCCGAAGGGATCTGGAAAGGCTGTGGGCTCCCGGTGGTGCTGTTGACGAATACTGGCAGTGTAATAGAATAGGCTGGCTTAATTGCTACTAAGAGGATCGTCTGCGGGGAAAGCCGGCTGTGTTCGCCGGCTGGCTGTCGTCGTTCTCGGGGTGGCCATCCTGGGGTCGGGGTGCACGTTGTCGCCCTCGACGCCCTCGACGCTGCGGGTTCCCCCTGCCGCTCTCGATGGCATTCGCGGCATAGGCAGGGTGCAGGCAGAGGCCATCAGGGAAAATGAGGACAACGGCAATAGGCAGATCGATAATTTGCTGGTGATCGATGTCGGAGCTACGAGCGGTCGGGAGGCACTCGATAAGGCCGCCGACCTCCTGGCCGCCCGTAAGTGGGTGATCGTTGCGGAGAACCGGCCGACGATCGTGTCGATGGATTCTGCCGATTGGCAGGAAACGCACTTGGTCTTGCGTCCGTTCCGGGCTTATTACCTCGAAGACCATCCAGAGGTTTTGAAGAAGATGAAGGAGGCGTCTGTCAAGGAGGAATCGCTCGTGTATCTCGAAGTGTTCGAGGTCGCACTGTGATGGCTTTCCGGGTCGGGGCTTCGTACGGTGAGGATTCTGTTCGGCCAAGGTCGTGCGAGGACGAGGCCGCTCCTTGAAGGCTCTTGTCCGCGAAGGCCGGTATGTCGGCGCTGGTCGGAGCATCGATCAGGCCGGCGGTGTGACAGCGGTCGGAACCGGGTCTGCCGGTCGGCTCGTCCGCTTTCACCGCCCCGACCTGGCGTGGAGTATCCGCCAAGCAAGATCAGGGTATGTCGAGGGCGCTTTCGCCCGGAGGTTTTCGGCGCAGTCGCGTGCGGCGGACGTCACTGCTCACCGGTAGGTGAGCGCAGGCCGTGCTCCTGTTCGGCGGCGGGGACCTCGCCGTGTATGGCTGCGACCACGTCGTCGTCAACGGGGCCTGGATCCCGCGTCCCACGCAGTGGTGGGTGCTGTGCACGGCGGTGTTCGAAGTCGGAAGGATCGGATGATCTTTTCGTCTCGGGCTGTTGGGGGCGCGGTGGCGCCCGCCCGGGGTGGAGCCGGGCCGTCGTCGAGGTGTCGACGGGAAGACACCGACGTCGTTATGTACATCTGCTACATTCGTGACATGAGGGAGCCGGTGATCGAGTCCATGGCGGAAGTCCGCAGTCACCTCGCGGACGTCATCGATCGAGCCCGCCGCGACGAGACCCCAACGATCATCACTCGGCGCGGCAGGCAGGAGGCCGTGGTGATCGACATCCACGAGTACCAGCGTCTGCGCCACCTCTCGGAGCAGGTCGAGGAGGCGTGGCTCAATCGGTTGGCCGACGAAGCGGAATCCGAGGGCACCGCGGGGTCCGTCTCGCTCGAAGAGATGGCTGCCCTGCTCCGCGATCAGCACGCCTGATCCTCGTGGGATACGTCACGCGGTTCACCCCGCACGCCCAACGGGACATGCTCAAGATTCCCCGCCCTGACGCGCTGCGGATTCTTCGTCGCCTCACCGAGTTGCAGAAGGCGATGGGCCCGGGCGACACCGACGCCTTCGACATCAAGGCCCTGCAAGGACACGGCTCCCGCTGGCGGCTCCGGGTCGGGGATTATCGCGTCGTGTATACGATCGAGGACGGCCGGCTGCTCGTGTGGGTCCTGACCGTTGGCAATCGCCGTGATATCTACCGCGGCCCGTAGGATCCGCCGTCGGTGCCGGGTGCAGGCACCACTGGTGAGGCCGTCGCGTACCGTGCTGCGGTGCGACCGGCGGGTTCGGCGAGTTCCTCGACGCGTCGTTCGAACCTGCCTGCCCGGCCTGCCGGGCCGATGAAGCGCTCCGTGGGTCCTGAGGCGGCTTCGGCCGGTGAACTCCGGGTGGCCGGGTCCTTCGCCGGCGACCTCCGGATGATGGTGACCGGCGCCCGCACCCACGGCATGGGCAGCCTTGCGGACGAACTGGTTCGCACGATGGCACAGGAGGAGAAAGTCTGAGCTTCCCCTCATAGTCCGGTCAGGCCATGTCCCAGAGCAGGCGGTAGTAGGCGATGCGCTCCGGGTCCGGGGCGATCCCGTACGCGTCGTACACGACGCCGTCGTATCCCGGGCCGTAGTTCCATTCTGTGCTCCAGGCCGCGACCGCGAGGTCGGCCCACCGGTCGGCCACCCCGAGCGAGCCGAGGTCGACGTGTGCGGCGAACGCGCCGTCGTCGTGCAGCAGGGTGTTGGGGACGCACGCGTCCCCGTGGCAGACGACCAGGCGGTCGATCGCGGGCGGTTCGCCGATGCGCTTCCGGGCCTGAGCGAGGTCGAGGTGGCGGTGCTCGGGGGACCAGCCGGCCGGTCCCTCGCCGTCGGCGATGCGCTCGTCGGCGCGGGCGAGCCGCCGCTCGACGCTCCAGTCGAACGGGCACTGGTCCACGGGCAGGGCGTCGTGGAGCAGGCGCAGCCCCCGGCCGATCGCGGACGCCGCGGTCGCCGGCTCGGCGGTCCACCGCGGGTCCACCGCCGACCGGCCCGGGACCGCGGCCGTGACCAGCCACGCGCCGCCGGCGTCCGCACCGTGCTCGATGACCCGCGGGACGCTCACCCATCGCCGCGCCCAGGCCAGGCGCTCCGCCTCGCCGGGAAGGTCGATCTCCGGGGTGCCGGCGGCGACCCATTTGACGTACCTGGTGGTGCCGTGCCCGTCCTGGAGGCGGAACGTGAGCCCGCCGAGCTCGTTGCGCCACACCGGGGTGACGGTGTCGCCGCCGGCGAGCGCCGTGACGACGCCGGGAACGGTCACGGGGCCGGTCGGGATCTCGGGGATGACGGGGCGGCTCATGAAGCGTGATCCTCCCGGAGAGCGGTGCCGGCGACAAACGGGTTTCCGCGACGGACAGGGCCCGGCCGGCGAGAACGAGGCCGGGCCGCCTCGACCGCGGGACGACCTTCCGCCGGACGTCTCGTACGTCTTCGTGAACAGGTCGGCGAGCGCGCCGTCCGCACCGGGTGAGCGCCGTCAAGCGGGCCCGCGCCCGGGTGGAGTGGCGGGCGCGCCCGATGTGGATGTCGGCGGCCGGGGTATCGGGCACCTCGGCGAGGGCGCCGGTGTGCCGACCTGCCGGGCGATCGGGGCCACCGTGGCGTCCGGCTCGCGCAGCAGGTCCGCCGCCACCGCGACGCGCCACCCGGCGAGGTAGGCCATCGGCGGTGCGCCGACCCGCGCGGTGAAACGGCGGGCCGGCTCGGCGCCCCGACCCGCTCGGCGCCTTGATGACTCGGGCGTCGGGGCGGGGCGGTGGTATCCGGCCGCGTCACGCCAACGGCGGTCGGGCGAAAGGTCCGGGCCGGCCAGGCGCACCGGGCCGAACGCGGAAAAGTCGAATGCGGGGGAATCGTCCACGCCCTACCCTGCTCTGATGGGTCTGGATGGGCGCTATCTACGTGTCACGGCCGTCGAACTGGCCAGGATGATCGAAGATCCCGAAGGGGCTTACGAGTTCACCTGGGGACTTCCGGATGATCGTGTCCTGTGGGTCCACAAAGCCTGGGACGCGATCTCCGTCATTCTCCGTCATGCCGGTCCCCCTGTGGACCTCGTCGCGCTGGACGTCGTCGACGGGGAGGAGACCCTGCCCGTCGGCGAGTGGGGTGTCCAGATACTCAGGCCGCCGAAGTACCTGGACGCCGGCCAGGTCGGGATCGCCGCCGGAGCACTGTCTCGCACCTCCTACGACAAGCTCATCGAAGGCCCGGACCCGGCACTGCTGGCGCAGTGTTACGGGTTGAGAGGAGGATGGGACGGGGCGGACGTCGAATGGGTGCGCCGCTGGTTCGAGCCGGTGATCCCGTTCTTCAGGGCCACCGCCGACAAAGGTGACGCCATACTGGCCTGGATCGACTGAGCCTCCGCGCGCCGCTTCCCGTTCATCTGACAGTCCCGTCGGCTCAGGATTCCTGCCCGACAAAGCGCCGCAGGATTTCTCTGGTACGGAGAAGGTCTCGGACGGGGAGTTCCTGCGGTAGGTCGGCGCTGATTACCGCTGGATCGGAGCGTCCGGGTGGGTTCAAGCCGGTTGAGGTCTCCCTCTTCCCGCCGCGTCGGATTCCCCGGCCCCGCATCTGTCCTTTCACAACGCTGTCGGAGCGCCGGCCGGCCAGGCCACGAGAGGGCAGGGTTAATTCCGTTGCCTTCGGTGGGGGACGCCGGTGACGATGTGCCGGTGCGGGTGTTCCTGGAGACCGACCGGCTGGTGTTGCGCCGGGTCACGGAAGCGGATGTGGACAACCTTGTCGAGTTGGACGGTGACCCCGAGGTGACGCGGTATCTCACCGGGGGCGGGCCGACACCCCGTGAGGTGGTCCGCGACGAGGTCATCCCTGGGTGGCTGCCGTTCTACGAGCGGTACGAGGGCTACGGTTACTGGGTCGCCGTCGAGAAGACGAGCGGGGAGTTCCTCGGCTGGTTCCTCTTCCGGCCCAACCCCGAGGGGCGGCGCTCCGACGGCACTCCCCGTGAGGGGGTCGAACTGGGGTACCGGTTGCGGCGGGCGGCGTGGGGCAAGGGGTACGCCACCGAGGGGTCCCGGGCGCTGATCCGCAAGGGTTTCACGGAGCTGGGTGTCGAGCGGGTGTACGCCGAGACGATGACCGTCAACACCGCCTCCCGGCGGGTGATGGAGAAGGCCGGGTTGCGGTACGTCCGCACCTTCCACGATGACTGGCCGGAGCTCATCCCGGGGGCCGAGCACGGCGAGGTGGAGTACGCGCTGACGAAGACCGAGTGGGAGGCCGGTCCGGCGGCGATGGCCGGGTACGGGTACGAGGGGAGTCCGGGTTGACAGGTCGGCCGGTGTGGTTGCTCGACGTCGACGGGGTGATCAATGTCGCCCGGCCCGGCTGGGGTACCGCTCCCCGCAGCGGCGACGCCTACTCCGGCGGCACCGCGTACCGCATGCGCTGGGCACCGGCCCTGCTGGAGCGTATCCGCGCGCTGCACCGCGCGGGCGGTGTCGAGATCCGCTGGTGCAGCACCTGGTGCCCCGACGCCGACCAGGTGGAACGGCTGTTCGCCCTGCCCCGGCTGGACCGTGCCTGGTCCGAGCACCTGACCGGCTCCGCCGCCGCGGCGGCGAAACTCGCCGCCGCACGCCGGGTCCTCGCTCAGGGGCGGCGGCTCGTCTGGACCGACGACGATGAAACGCCCTCCTGCGGGCCGGTGTATGAGGAGCTGACCCGAACCGGCAAGGCCCTGCTGATCGCACCGTCACCACGCCGCGGCCTGCAACCCGAACACCTGGACGCCATCGAGGCGTTCATCTCCGCTCATCCGCCCGGAAGTCTCGGCACGGCCGCGGACGACACCGCGGCGACCGACGCCGGATCACGCAGGCCTGTGATCGTCAAATAACTACCGCTTTTCAACGCCCCGACAGGTGGTGTCACCACGGGCGAGGGACACTGAGGGCATGGGCCAGCGCCCGGGAGCCGCCGACCAAGGAGACCGCGATGACGACTCACAGCGGGCTTCCCGGTGACGCCGCGCGCGCCATGGAAGAAATCGCCGCCGCAGTCGGGAGTGTGCCCGAGGCCGAGCTCGACGTGATCGTCGAGGAGTTGCTCGCGGCGCGCCGGATCGCCTGCTACGCACCGGGCCGGGAGGGTCTGGTCCTGCGCGGCCTCGTAATGCGGCTTTTCCACGCGGGGCTCGACGCGCACTACGTCGGCGAGATGACCTGCCCCGCCGTGGGGGAGGGAGACCTCGTCGTCCTCTCCTGCGGCCCCGGCCACCTCTCCACAGTCGAGGCGCTGGCTGGGGTAGCGGTGCGGGCGGGCGCCCGTCTGCTTTATCTGACGGCCCAGCCGCAGAACCCGCCGGCCGACCGTGCGGATCGCGTTACCTGCATCAGGGCTCAGACCATGGCCGACGATCGTGCCTCGACGGCCGTGCTGCCCATGGGGAGCGCCTACGAGATCGCCCTCTTCGTTCTCGTCGACCTGATCACGAACCGAGTCCGGGCGCACCGGTCGGAAGCGGCGGAGGTTTCGCGGTCGCGCCACACGAACCTCGAGTGACCGCGGGCAAGCTCCCTCCGGAAAGCGGATCCCGCCGCCGTGCCCGCTGACCCGCGCCTGCCCTTTCGCCGCTCGTCTCGTCCACCCCAAGGACCAGCGAAGACGCGCATGATGACGTCGGGCCGGTCGTCGTCGCGGGTCTCGCTGTGATGGTCGCGACAGCCCGCCTGCTCGGCCTTGGTCGTTGTCTTTCCTTCTTCGCGGCGGTGGCGGGCCTCAGGACCGTTCGGGCTGACGATCTCCAGTCCCGGCCCGGGACCCGGGCGATGACCATCTCCCGGCCCTGGGCGGGGATCAGGCATGACCCACCGTGCCGGTGGGCGAGCACCGCGCGGTCGCGGTGGCCGCCCGGGGTGCGGCCGGCCGGTTCCTCGTCGGTGTACGGACCGTACAGGCCGGCGGTGCCGATCGGTGTCGCGCCCGCACCGGGCGATATCGGCTGCGCACCGGCGACGCCGGACGCTACAGGAAGCCGGCGACCATGCCGGCGAACTCCTCCGGAGTGACGATCCGCACGCCCAGGCTCTCGGCCTTGGCCTGCTTGGATCCGGCCTTCTCTCCCGCGACGAGCAGTGAGGTGCGCGCCGACACACTGGAGGAGGCCTTGCCGCCGGCGCGTTCGACGAGCTCGTTCATCTGGTTGCGCGACAGCTCCTGCAGGAGGCCGGTCATGGAGCCGGTGACGACGACCGACATCCCGGCCAGCGGCAGGCCGGTCCCGGCCGGGGTGGCCGTGTCGTCCGCCCGGCCGTCGGCGGCGGGCGCGGTGATGCCCGGCTCCGCCATGGTGACGCCGGCGGCGATCAGCTTGTCGATCAGCGGGCCGAGCTCGGCGAGCTCGGCCACCAGCACGGTGGCCTTCTCCGGGCCGATGCCCTCCACCGCCTGGACCTCCTCGACGGTGGCGGCGCGGATGGCGTCCATCGTGCCGAAGTGCCGGGCGATGCGCCGCGACATGGACCGGCCGGTCCCCCTGATGCCCAGCGCGCAGAACACCCGGTTGAGCGGCCGGGTCCTGGCCTGCGTGATCGCGGCCAGCAGGTTGTCGGTGGAGGTGTCGCCCATGCGCTCCAGGGTGAGGATCTGCTCGCGGGTGAGGGTGAACAGGTCGGCGAAGTCGGCGATGAGGCCGGCCTCCAGCAGCTGGATGACGCGGCTTTCGGCCAGGCCCTCGATGTCGAGCTGATCACGGCCGACCGCGTAGGTGATGGAGGCCAGCGCGCGGCAGGCGCGGCCGCGCACGCACCGCCAGCGTTCCTGGGAGGTGTCGATGGCGTCACCGCAGTTGGGGCAGACCTCCGGGAAGACGATCGGCTGCTCGGCGCCGGTGCGCAGGTGGACGACGGGCGCTTCGATCCGCGGGATGACGTCACCGGCCTTGTAGACGGTGACGCTGTCGCCGAGCATGAGGCCGCGGCGGGTGATGTCGGCCGGGTTGTGCAGGGTGGCGTAGGTGATGGTGCTGCCGTCCAGCTCGACCGGCTCCAGCACGCCGCGCGGGGCGATGATGCCGGTCCGGCCGGTGTTCCACTCCACGCCGACCAGCTTGGTGATCTTCTCGGTGGCGGGCAGCTTGTAGGCGATCGCCCAGCGCGGCACCCGGCTGCCGAACCCGGCATCGGCCTGGTCTGCGGCGAGGTCCGCCTTGACGACGATGCCGTCGATGCCGAACGGCAGCTGCGCGCGGGCGGCGGCGATCTCGGTGATGCGGGCCTGGATCTGCTCGGCCGTGGTGGCGACGATTCCGGCGACCGGCGTGGCGGCGGTGGTCTGTACGCCCCAGGTCGCGACCAGGTCCATGATCTGGCTGTGCGGCAGCTCGCGCAGCCGGCTCGCGAGCTCGGAGGCGTCCCCGGGCGGCAGCGGCAGCGCGCCGTAGCCGAAGAAGGTCAGCTCGCACACGTACGGCCGGTCCTGGGCCCGCAGAGTGCCGGCGGCCGCGCTGCGCGGGTTGGCGAACGTGGTGCCGTCATGGGCCTGGCGTTTGGCGCAGGCCGCCTCGAACTGGGTGGTCGTCATCATGACCTCGCCGCGGATCTCCACCGTGACCGGATCGGTGAGCCTCTCCGGCAGGCCGACGACAGTGCCGACGGCGTGGGACACGTCCTCGCCGGCGGTGCCGTCGCCGCGGGTGACGAGCTGGGTGAGGCGGCCGCGGTGGTAGCGGGCCGAGATCGCCAGGCCGTCGAGCTTGGGTTCCACGCTCCAGACCGTGACCTGCCGGCCCAGGCGGCGCTCCAGCCCGGCGACCCATCTGGTCAGGCCCTCGGGTGAGAACACGTTGTCCAGGCTCAGCATCGGCACCGTGTGCGGGACGTCACCCTCCGCGGCACCGCCGGCGACCTTGCCGGTGGGGGAGCCGGGCAGCACCTGCTCGGGATGGGCTTGCTCGTAGGCCTCGATGCCGCGTACCAGCCGGTCGTAGGCGTCGTCGTCCAGCGGCGACGTGCCGTCGCCGTAGTAGGCCGCCGCGGCGTCGACGGCCATCTGCACGGCCTCGGCGTAGGCGGTCTCGTCAGCGAGCACGGTGATGGGAGGTGCGTCGATCATGGGGTCATCATGTCGGCCGGCGGTGACATTTCCCGATCCGTGAGCGCCCGGTGGGGTGTGGTCGTTCGTGTGATCCCCGCGATCCGTGGCCGGTCCCGTGCCGGTTCCGTGCCGGTCCCGTGCCGGTTCCGTGCCGGTTCCGGCGCCGGGGCCGATCGGCCGCGGGACCTTCCCGCCCGGGGCGGCTGTCCGGTGTGCGGTCCCGCCGGAGGACGCGCGTGTCGTTCCGGATGTCGGATCCGGAATCAGCGGGTCCCCGGGCCGGTTGCAGCGGTATGTGAAGGTTGAAATTTATTCGGACGTCGTCTGTCCCTGGTGCTACATCGGCCACGCCCGCTTCGCCCGCGCCGTGGAGCGCTACCGGGCCAAGGGCGGCGAGGTGGAGGTCGAGTTCCGGCCGTTCCAGCTCATGCCGGACGCGGAGTCGACGGGTGAGCTCACGCGGGTGTGGGGGGCGAAGAAGTTCGGCGGGGCCGAGCGGGCGGCGCAGATGTTCGAGCGGGTGCGCGGGGTCGCGGCGGAGGACGGGCTGGTACTCGACTTCGACCACGCGATCCACGCCAACACCTTCGACGCGCACCGGCTCATCCAGCTCGCCGTCGAGCAGGGCAAGGGCGAGGAGGCGCTGTACGCGCTCTTCCGGGCCCACTTCACCGACGGGCTCGACGTCGGCTCGCGCGAGGTCCTGGCCAAGCTGGCCGCGGACATCGGCGTGGAGGCCGACCTCGACGGTGCGGACGGCGCGGCGGCGGTGCAGGAGCAGCTGGCGCGGGCTCGGGCGCTCGGGGTCTCCTCGGTGCCGTTGTTCCTGTTCGAGGGCCAGTTCGCCGTCTCCGGAGCCCAGCCGGAGGACACCCTGCTCGCCGCGCTGGAGGAGGTCGCCGAGCGTACGGGGCAGTCACCGGCCGCCCGCGCCGTCAAGGCCGCGAAGGCCGCGCAGGGCGGAGCCGACGCCTGCGACGACGAGGGATACTGCGCCGTCTGACCGTCTCGGACCACTGCGGTCTCCGGGCCGTCCGGGGGTACCGGACGACGGGAAGGTGACGGGTACCGGCTGTTCCCTTCGCCGCCTGTCCGGGGATGGGGGAAGGGTCAGTCGGAGGGGCCGAGGTCGCCGGAGCGGTGGTGGCGGCGGCAGAGGACCTGGTAGCGGACGGGGGCGTCGCCGGTGTCGCCGATGACGACCTGCTCGCCGGTGCGGGCCATCGTGCCGCCGACCACCCGGGCGTTCAGGCGTCCGGGCCGGCCGCACCAGCACAGGATCTCGACCTGGAGGCGGTTGATCTCGTCGGCCAGCTCGAACAGGCGCTGGGCGGCGGGGAACATCCGGGAGCGGAAGTCGGAGGCCAGGCCGAAGGCGTAGACGTCGACGCCGTAGTCGTCGGCGAGGTCGGCGAGCTGCTCGATCTGGGCGACCGTGTAGAAGCACGCCTCGTCGCAGATGACGTAGTCGACGCGGGCGTGCGCGCGGACCAGGGCGACCAGGTCGAGGTCGTCGTGCACCTCGATGGCCTCGCTGCCCAGGCCGATCCGGCTGGTGACCTGGGGGCCGCCGGAGCGGTCGTGCTTGGTCAGCACCAGGCCGCGCCTGCCCTGGCGGCCGTGGTTGTAGTTCATCTGCAGGGCCAGGGTGGACTTGCCGCAGTCCATCGGGCCGAAGTAGAAGCGCAGCACTCCGTCCCGGGAGCCGGCGGGAGCGGCGGAGAGGGCGGACGGTTCGATCACGGGCAGTTCGGTCACGGACGGCCAGCCTAGTGGGTCCGATGGGAGTGTTTGGGGGGATGGTACGCAGGTAAAGGTCGGGTATCCCGCACTGACATACGCTGACTTGGCTTCATTGCGAAAAGCGTGGGAGATTCCTGCTGACCTAGAGAAATGTGGGAGAACCTGTGACGACCACCAAGACCTCCGCCCTGAACAACAAGACCCCCGCCATCACGTCCGTCGTCCCGGCTTCGGGCTCTTCGGCGGCCTCGGCGTCCGGTGAGACGGCTGAGATGCCCACCGCGCTCGCGGCGATGATGAGCGAGGACGAGGCCGTCGCGGCGCAGGCGGAGGCGGCGCGCTGGAAGTACGGTTTCTTCGTCGTTCTCACCGGGCTCGTGGTCGTCCTGGTGGCGTTCGTGGTGGTGGCGCTGCGCAACGGCGACACGGCCGCACCGTTCGCGGGGCTCGTCGGCGTCGCCGGGGCGATCATCGGTGCCTACTTCGGGGTGCAGGTGGGCCAGTCCGGCAAGGACCGGGTGGAGGCCGAGCTGCGCCGCGCGAACGAGGTGGCCATCCGGCTCGCCGCCAAGGTGCACGCGCACGACGCCGACGCGGTGATCAACACCACCATGGGCCCCCGCCGCCGCTGAACGGGGTCACGCGCGGCCGGCCGCGCCCGTCGTGGTCCGCTGCGCCCCGCCCCACCCCGCCGAGGTTGCCCACGACCTGCCGAAGCTGCCCAAGGATCCCACCCAGCTTCGGCAGGGTCCGCCGATTTGTGGACATGGGGGAACTGGGTAGACACGGTGGCATGCGTAGCGTCCGTATCGGGGTCGACACCGGGGGCACGTTCACCGACGTGGTCGCGGTGGACGAGCAGACCGGTGAGATCACCACGACCAAGACGCCTTCCACCCCCGCCAACCCGGCCGACGGGTTCATGGAGGGGGTACGGAAGGTCCTGCGGAAGGCGGCCCGGACCGCGGGGGGAGCGGTGGCGGCGGAGGACGTCGGCATGGAGGCCGTGGCGGCCGTCGTGCACGGCACCACGGTCGCCACGAACCAGCTCCTCGAGGACCGCATCGCGGACCTGGGCTTCGTCACCACCGAGGGCTTCGAGTTCGTCCTGGAGATCGCCCGGCAGAGCGTGCCGGACGGCTACGGCAACTCGTACTTCTGGGTGAAGCCGCCCCGCATCGTCCCGGTGCACCGGATCAGGACCGTCGGCGGACGTCTGGACCACACCGGGGCCGAGGTGCGGCCGTTCGACGAGGAGCAGGCGGTGGCGGCGGCCCGGTGGTTCCGGGAGCGGGGGATCACCGCGATCGGCGTGTGCTTCCTGCACTCGTACGCCAACCCGGCGCACGAGGTGCGCATGCGCGAGGTCATCGAGCGCGAGCACCCCGACGCCGTCGTCTCGATCTCCAGCGACGTGTTGCGCGAATACCGCGAGTACGAGCGGTCGGTCACCACGTTGGTGGACGCCGCGGTCAAGCCGACCATGCGCCGCTACATCGCCAACCTGGCCGAACGTCTGGAGGCCGCGGGCCGGGCGGGGCAGGCGGTGGCCGTTCCGGGCGTGGCCGGGAGCGACCGGGAGGCCGCGGCCCGGAGCGCGGCGGCCGTCGCCGCGGGAGCCGGAACGGACCGGGAAGCCGCGGTCCGGGGCGGGGGAGCGGGCGGTGGCCTGCCGTTCTCCGTGATGAAGAGCAACGGCGGCGTGCTCTCGGCGGCCGAGGTCGTGCACCAGCCGATCACCACCGTCCTGTCCGGCCCGGCCGCGGGCGCGCTCGGCGCGGCGCTGATCGCCTCCACCGCCGGGCACCCCTCGGTGATCACCCTGGACGGCGGCGGCACCTCCACCGACGTGGCCGTGGTCATCGAGGGGGAGCCGTCGCTGACCACCGAGGGGAGCATCGGCCGCTACCCGTGCAAGATCCCGATGATCGACATCGTGACCGTGGGCGCGGGCGGCGGGTCCATCGCGTGGATCTCGCCCGAGGGCACGCTGAAGGTCGGGCCCCGTTCGGCCGGGGCGGACCCCGGGCCGCTCTGCTACGGCCGCGGCGGCACCGAGGTGACCGTCACCGACGCGCACGTCTTCCTCGGCCGGGTCCCCCCGCACCTGCTCGGCGGGGAGATCCCGCTCGACGCGCACGCCGCCAGGGAGGGGATCGAGGCGCTGGCCGGCAAGCTCGGGCTGACCCCGGAGCGGACCGCGGCGGGCATCCTGGAGATCAGCGCGTTCAACCAGTCCAACGCCATCCGCCAGATCACCGTCAAACGCGGCCTGGACGTGCGCGACTTCCCGATGGTCGCCTTCGGCGGCTCGGGACCGCTGCTGGTCTGCCGGCTGATCGACATTCTCGGCCTGCCATCGGTGATCATTCCGCCGGACCCGGGGAACGTCTCGGCGTTCGGCCTGCTCACCGTGGACGTCAAGAACGACTACGTGCGTACCTTCGTCACCCGCGACCTGTCCCTGGCGGCCGCCGCGGAGATCTTCGGCGATCTGGAGGAGCAGGCGGCCGCGGCCCTCGACCGGGAGGGGTTCCCCGCCGCGGCGCACGTCTACGCCCGCAGCGCCGACCTGCGCTACTACGGGCAGGCCTACGAGGTGCGGGTGCCCGCCCCGGCCGGGCCGCTGGACGAGGCGTGGCGGGCCGAGGTGCTCGACCGCTTCCACACCGAGCACCACAAGCTCTACGGGTACGGCTACCGCGACGACCCCCGGCACGGCGTCGAGTGGGTCAACCTGCGGGTCTCCGGCATCGGCCCGATCACCCGCCCGGCCGTCGCGCGCAGGCCGCACGGGACGGGACGGCCGGAGCCGGCGGGTTCCCGCGAGGTCTTCTACGACGAGTGGGGTCCGGCGCCCGTCCACCGCCGTGCCGGCCTGCTCGCCGGGGCGCGGATCGCCGGTCCGGCGGTCATCGAGGAGTACGGTTCCACGCTGCCGGTCCACCCCGGCTTCACGGCGACCATGGACGAGTTCGGCAATCTGGAGGTGCGCCGTGCCTGACAACGGGATGAACGGGGTGGGCGGGGCGGTCGCGGCCGACCCGGTGCTGGTGGAGATCGTCGAGGGGACGCTCGCGTCGGTGGAGAAGGAGGTCGAGACGGCCATCGCGCGGACCGCCCGATCACCCATGATCCGCGACGCGCACGACTTCCGGGCGGGCATCCACGACGTGCGGCTGCGCAAGCTGACCGGCCGGTCCTACTCGGCGCTGGTCCAGCCGATCGTCCGGGACTTCCCCGTCGCGGAGATGAAGCCCGGAGACGTGTTCTTCCACAACGACGTCTACCTGTCCGAGGGCGGTATCGGGCACCTGCCGGACCTGTGCGTGACGGTCCCCGTCTTCCACGGTGGCGAGGTGGTCGCCTTCGTGCAGGCGTTCGGGCATCACGACGACATCGGCGGGGCGGTGCCCGGGTCGATGCCCAGCCACGCGCGGAGCGTGTTCGAGGAGGGGCTGATGGTCCCGCCGATCAAGCTCTGGGACGAGGGGGTGCCCAACCGGGCCGCGCTCACGATCATGACGCGCAACTCGCGGATGCCCGACTCGCTCGCCGGGGACCTGGACGCCGAGTGCTCGGCCTGCCTGATGGGCGCCCGGCGGCTGGGGGAGCTGTTCGACCGCTACGGGCGCGAGGCGGTCGAGGCGTGCTTCGACGCGATCATCTCCAAGACCACCGAGACGTTCCGCCGGGAGCTGCTGGCCAAGATTCCCGAGGGCACGCACGTGTGGGAGGACTACGCCGAGCACGACGGTGTGGACGAGCCCCGCCTGCACACCCAGCGGATCACCCTCACCGTCGACCATTCGGCGCCGGCGCCGCTGGTCATCGACTTCACCGGGACCTCGCCGCAGGCCAAGGGGCCGATCAACCACGCCGGCGACTACGCCGGCGGGGTGTTCCTGAAGAAGTGGCTGGCGCCGATCCTGCGCAACCTGGCCGACACCCCGGAGCGGATGGCCGAGCTCGACGTCAACGAGGGTGTCGTCCCGCTGATCGAGATGCGGTTCCCGGAGAAGGGCACCCTGCTCACCCCGATCTTCCCGGCCCCGACCAACGCCCGCACGTTCGTCATCCTGCGGCTGCTGGGTGTGCTGGCGGGGGTGCTGGCCAAGGCGACCGGCGGCCGGATGCCGGCCGACCAGGAGACCATCCGCTACACCGGCGTCTACGGCACCGACGCCGACGGCGTCCCGTACCTGATGCGGGAGGTCCTCGGCGGCGGCTCCGGCGGGCGCTGGTACGCCGACGGCGAGGACACCATCCACGTGGTGCCGGACTCGCGGAACATCCCGGTGGAGTTCGCCGAGTCCCGCTGGCCGTTCCGGGTCGAGCGGCTCGGCCTGGCCCGCGACTCCGGCGGTCCCGGCCGTTACCGGGGCGGCCTCGGCTACGACAAGCACCTGCGGATGCTCCGCGACGCCTCGTTCATGTCCATCGCCGACCGTTCGATCCTGTCCTGCTGGGGTGTGAACGGCGGCCGGGCCGGACGGCCGTTCACGGTGGAGATCGAGGGCCGCCCGATGGAGGGGCTGGTGGACGACTCCCCGGTCCGGGCGGGTGAGATCATCCGGGTTCGCACCACGGGCGGCGGCGGGTGGGGCTCGCCACTGGACCGCGACCCGGCGCTGGTGGCCACCGACGTCCGCGACGGCAAGGTCTCGGTGGAGGGCGCCCGCGACGACTACGGGGTGGTCCTGCGCGGTCCCGCGGACGAGCCGCTGGTCGACGGGGAGGCCACCGCCCGCCTCCGCGCCGAACTGCGGGCCATGGAGCCCGATGACGTCCCGTTCTTCGACCGCGGGCCGGGCTTCCCGTCGCTCTCGGGCGGCCTGCCGTACGCGGAGGTGGACCACCGCTGACCCCGGACGGGCCGGCGGCCCCCTCCCCGTCGGCCTCGTCGGCCAGGTGGACCTGTCGCTCCCGCTGCCCTGTCATCCTGGTCGATCTTCCCTCTGGCGCGGGCGTCGACGAAGCCGCGCCGGATGTTCGCGGTTCCACGAGCCACCCGCTCGGGGTGGTGAGGACGGGTACGCTGCCCGGCTTCGTTCGTCCCAGCCCGCGCATCACGCACGGCCGGTTCGCCTGGCCACCTCATGCCGAGGGCGGGAACGACGTGGAACCGGGCTCACCTGCGGAAGTGGCAGCCGGGGCCGCTCAAGCGGCTCCCGTCCCGGACCGGGAGACGGCTTCGAACCGGCCCGGAAGGGTCGCCTGCCGCGGGGTGTGGTCGTGGCCGGTTTCGGTGGTGTTCACCTCGGTGGTGGTGCGGGTGCCCGCGGTCTCGGAGGGGAGCGGCGGTGGCGGTGATGCGCCGTCGGCTCCCGCGTCGTGGTCCTCGTCGGAGGCGCCGGGGTGCGGTGCCGTAAGCCGCCAGTGGGGGGATTGTAAGCCGCCAGTGTGGGGCTGCGTGTCGTCTCCGGATCCTTTGGAGTCTTGTTCCAAGCGTTTGCCAATCCGGATTTCCTATCGTCGATCACGCGATCAGAACGGGCGCTTGCCGCCGGATCCACGTGTCTCGCCGGCCGGGGGTTCGTTCCGGGGCGTCGGTTCTTCCCGGCTGGGAACGCTTCGACGAAAGAGAGAGCATGCGAGTCTTCAAGACTGCGCTGGTCGGTGCGGTGGCGCTGACCACTGTGGGGCTGATGGGCCTCGGCGCGCCGGCGCAGGCCGCCGAGCCCGAGGAGACGATCGTCACGAAGACGAACGGCACCTCCGCCGCCGCCCAGGTCAGCGCCCAGGTGACGGTGAGATGCCCTTCGGGGGCGCCCTACGTCAAGGACACGGAGGTCACTGCCCAGTTCAGCAAGCCTGCGGACAGTGCCTACCTTCTGTACAAATCCATCTCCGTATCGGCTGACAACCGGGAGGCGGTAGTCGAATTCACCAACTCGCGGACGTACGAAGAAGACGCGCATGAGCGGCTCGTCATATTCGTCAGCCTCACGGTGACATGCTCCAACGTCAACCACGGGAAACCGGCCAAGCATGGGGTCACCAACGGCATGATACTGCCGGCTGGTGGGTACACCATCGTATCCTCCACCTGCCCGCTCGATTCTCCTGTAGTGAAATATACCGACGAAAATCATCCTTACTGGGTCAAGGTCCCCAGTCGGGGCCAAACCGGCCGTACCGCCTGGGTCGAGTATCACAATGAGGACGCGACATCCGACACATACGGCAGCTTGACGGCCTACTGCGGTAAGTGATCGATATCGCGCGGCAGCCCAGAAATATGGGCTGAAATTCTCGGGTCCGTTTCAGGGCCTTGGCGTGCCCGGGTGCCGGGGCCGTGCTTCACCGATGCCCGGGCCGCCGGATCCACGTGTCTCGCCGGCCGGGGGTTTGTTTCGGGTTGCCGGTTCTTCCCGGCTGGGAACGCTTCGACGAAAGAGAGAGCATGCGAGTTTTCAAGTCTGCGCTGGTCGGTGCGGTGGCGCTGACCACTGTGGGGCTGATGGGCCTCGGCGCGCCGGCGCAGGCCGCCGAGCCCGAGGAGACGATCGTCACGAAGACGAACTTCACCTCCGCCGCCGCCCAGGTCAGCACCCAGGTGACGACGAGATGCCCTTCGGGGGCGCCCTACGTCAAGGAAACGCAGGTCACGCCGACCTTCAAGCATCCTGATGACGCTTCCGACCTGCGGTACGACTCCATCTCCGTATCGGCTGACAATCGGGAGGCGGTAGTCGAATTCACCAACACGCGGACGTACGAAGAAGACGCGCATGAGCGGGTCGACATATTCGTCACCCTCACGGTGACATGCTCCAGCGTCGACCGCGGGAAACCGAAAAAGCATGCGTTCACCATGAACGGCATGGTGCCACCGGGGCAGAACGTCACCGTGGTCAGCCCCTGCCCGCCCAACTACCCCATGGTGCTGGAGTTCAGCGAGGTCCATGCCGACTGGGTCCAGGTCATGGGCAAGAGGGGGACGGGCAGCACCGCTGCCGTGGTCAACTATTACAACCCTGACCCGATGGTCCTCGGGTTCGGCAATGTGACGGCCATCTGCGGCGAGTGGCGGGTCGCGGCTTCGGAGTGAGGTGTGAGACGACCGCCGGTCGTCGGACACCCGGGAGGCGGCGTCGCATCCGGCGCCCCCGACATGGTGCAGGCCGTCTCCCGGTGGGAGACGGCCTCTTGCGTCCCATCGGACAGTGCGCCTACGCCGCAGCGTCGATGAGCGTGCGCAACACGTCGGGCCTGTTGGTGATGACGCCGTCCACCCGGTACGAGATCAGGCGGCGCATGGTCGCCGGGTCGTCCACGGTCCAGGTGAAGACGTCCATGCGGTTGCCGTGGACGCGCCGGACGTACTCCCGGGTGAGGCCGCGGTGCGGCGGGTTGATCTGGCTGGCGAACTCCGCCAGTTCCGGCAGTTCCGCGACCGTCGGTGTGCCGAGCAGACCGATCGGGACCCCGGGCATGGCCCGGTGGAACGTCCGCATCGAGTCCCAGTCGAACGACTGCACGACGAGCCGGCCGGGACGCAGCCAAGAGGAATTACGCCGCAGCTCGTCCGCGACGCGCGCCTCGATGCCCGGGTAGAGCCGCGGCGTCTTGACCTCCAGGAGCAGGCCGAGCCCGCTCCCGTCCATCGCGCGCAGCGCCTCCCCGAGCGTGGGCACCGGTTCGTCCCGGTATCTCGCGGCGAACCACGAGCCCGCGTCCAGTCTCCGGATCTCCGCGAGCGTGAGGTCGCCGACCCGCCAGGGGGCCCGGCCCGGGAAGACCCTCTCGACGTCGGTGGTGCGAGCCAGTGTCGTGTCGTGCATCAGGACCAGCTCGTGGTCCTTCGTCTCCTGGACGTCGAGTTCGAACATGTCGGCGTGCTGGTCACGTGCCAGTTCGAAGGCCGCGATGGTGTTCTCCGGCGCGTACGCGGACGCTCCGCGGTGCGCGACGTTGGCGACCGTCGGCGGTGGTGCGGCGGTCGCCGTGGGGGTGAGCGTGGTCAGAACCGCCAGCGCGGTCGCGATGATGAGGCCGAATCGCCGGAACACGGGTCTCCTCGGGGTTGGGGAGGCGCCTATGATCCGAAACTGACGACCGTTCGCGACGTCGAGTTGATGGAAGAGTAACCCTTTGATGCCGGGCAGATGAGCATTCGACCCGGGCGCGGCCGCCGTGGAGGCGCGTTCGGGCGGGACCACCGGGCACGCGGCCGGCCCGGCTGCCGGTCGTCTCGCGGGCCCGGTGGGCTGCCCGGGGCAAGCCGAGGGATGCCTCTACCGCGGGGCCGTCACGGGGGATACGGCTGCCGGGGCGGCGGCTACCGCCGGGGAGACGGCGAGGAGAGGTCGTCCGCGCGCATCCAGGCGATGCCCTCACGGTCACGCGGGGTGCGTACCGCGTGGTAGGTCGTCGTGCCGTGGGTGACCGGCGCGAGGTCGGCGACCAGTTCCACGGTGTCGTCACGGTACTTGTGCTTGATCGGGTGCGCCGCGTCGTCGGGCCGGGGGAGAACGGGGGTGCTGATGGCCGTCACCTTCGCGAAGACGCGGGACGGGCGACCACGGGTACCCTCCGCCGCAGGCCCTGACTCCGCCGCAGGCTCTTGCTTCGCCGCCGGTTCCGGCGGGTCGCACAGGGACAGCCGCACCTCCAGGACGGACGTGCCGTCCGACACCGCCGCGGGTGCCTTGGCCGCGGGCCCGGGGAAGCGGACCGATCCGTCTCCGGAGACGTGGCGCCTGCGGTCCTGGGCGAAACGCTCGGCGGGTAGCCACAGCTCGCGGCGCCACCGGTCGGTGTCGACGCTGAAATACAGCAGGAGCACCCGGAACTTGTCCCACCCCTCCTTGGGCATCCGGCGGTTCTTGAACCAGTCGCTCAGGGTGCCGCGGGACAGGCGGTACCGCTGTTTCGTCTGGATGCTCCAGCGCTCGATATCGCTGAACTTCGGCTGCCCGTGCGCTTCCCACTCGCGGATGACTTCGGTCCATAAGCGATCGACCGGATCGGCGGGGGATTCTTCGGACGGCTCCTGGTCAACTCCGTTTTTCATGCCGGAGATTATGCGGGATGCGGGCTTTCGCGGTGTCCGAGTCGGTCCGACTCGGACCAAGATCTGTTCCTCCGGTCGCGGCCGGTGCCGACCATGGTCGCTGCGACCTCGCCAACGGGTGGCGGGGCGGAAGGGAGAACGACAGTCATGTCCGCACGTCTTCGCCGGATCGGCACCGCCATCGTGTTCACGCTGCTGGTGGGCGGCCCCGCCGACACCCCGGCCCAGGTCGACACCCCGGCCCGGGTCGGTGCCCCGGCTTGGGTCGGCATCTCGGCCCGGTTCGGTGCCCCGGCCCGGTTCGGTGCCCCGGCCCGGTTCGGTGCCCCGGCGTGGCTCGGTGCCCCGGTGCGGGCCGCGATCATGGCCGGCCCGGCCGCCGGGACGGCGCCCTGCGGGCTGAGCGGCTCTTTCACCGCGCAGGGCAGCCCGCTCTACCTCCACTACGACTACACGATCCGCCAGTGCAACGGTCACACGGTCAGGCGGAAGGCGGACGTCGCCGGCGAGGCCGACGGCAGATGCCACACCGTCCGTGCCCGCTCGTCGGTCACCGGCCGTGTCGCCGTCCCGCGCTGGGGAGATGTGAGAGGGCTGAAAGCCTGCTGACCCGCCGATCTCCTCGATCCACGCCGGTGGGGTGAGGGCGGCCCGGCGCTTCGGCCCGGCCGTCGGGGCACGCGAACGCGATCTCCCGGGCTTCGGTGTCCTGTCCGCCCTTCCGGACGGCGCCCCGGGCCGGCTGCCCCGCCGGTCCGGGGCGTGCGTCTCCCGGCGGGTCCTCAGTCGTGGGTCCTCAGCTGTGGGTCCTCAGCTGTGGGTCCTCAGCTGTGGGTTCTCAGTCGCGGGGGAGGGCCTCGATGGTCTCCATGTGCTTCTCCCCCCACTCGCCGAGCGGGATGAGCGCGGTGTTGAGCGAGTGGCCGAACTCCGTCAGCGAGTACTCCACCTTTGGCGGAACCTGGTGGTAGACCTCGCGGTGCACCAGGCCGTAGGCCTCCATCTCCCGGAGCTGCTGGATGAGCATCTTCTCGCTGATGCCCGACACCGACCGCCGCAGCTCTCCGAACCGGAGGGGCCGATGGTGGAGCGCCCACAGGATCAGTGCCTTCCACTTGCCGCCCACGACGTCGACGGCCGCATCGAGCCCGCACGAGTAGGTCCGCTTCTTCATCCCGCTCCCCATACTTACAAAAAGGTGAGTACCTGAGAAAATAGTAGGTACTTGAGGAATTCTCAGCGGAGAACGAGCATCGAAACGTCCCAGCCGGGGTCACGGAAGGACCCGGGACTGGGACGTTCGCATGTCGACACCACATGAACTGGGGGAAGGAAATGGCTGCCGACAATCGCTCGCCGGTGACGGTCATCGGCCTGGGCGCGATGGGAAGGGCACTGGCCGGGGCCTTCCTGGACAACGGTCACCCGACGACCGTGTGGAACCGCACCGCCGGAAAGGGCGGGGAGCTCGCGGGCCGGGGCGCGACCGTGGCCGCCACCGTCACGGAGGCGATCACCGCGAGCCCGCTCACGGTGGTCTGCGTGCTGGACCATCGCGCCGTGCGCGAGGTCCTCGACCCGGTGGCCGGCTCCCTGGTCGGCCGGACGCTGGTGAATCTCACCAACGGCACGCCCTGCCAGGCGCGCGAGACGGCCCGGTGGGCGGCCGCGCACGGCGCGGACTACGTGGACGGCGGCATCATGGCGGTGCCGCCGATGATCGGGCGCCCCGAGTCGCTCGTCCTCTACAGCGGATCCCCGGAGGCATTCACGGCGCACGAGCCGGCCTTCGGCGCACTGGGCACCGCCCTCTACCTGGGCGCGGACGCCGGCCGGGCATCGCTGTACGACATCGCGCTGCTCAGCGCGATGTACGGGATGTTCGGCGGGTTCTTCCACGCCGTCGCCATGGTCGGTACGGAGAAGGTCCCGGCGGCGGAGTTCACACCGCTGGTGGTCTCGTGGCTCAACGCCATGATCGCCGGCCTTCCCGCGATGGCGAAGGCGGTCGACTCGGGCGACCACTCCACCGCGGACTCGAACCTGGAGATGCAGGCGACGGCCTACGTCAACCTGCTGGACGCCAGCAGGGACCAGGGCGTCAGCACCGAGCTCGTGGAGCCCATGCGGGAGCTGCTCGACCGGGGCGTCACCGCGGGCCGGGGCGGCGGCGACATCTCGGCCCTGATCGATCTTCTACGTACCGAACCGACGCCGAACGGGAGCGGACGATGACCCACGACCACCGCACGCCGGTGACGATCCTGGGCCTGGGCCCGATGGGCCAGGCGCTGGCCGGCGCGTTCCTCCGGAGCGGACACCCCACGACCGTGTGGAACCGCACGGCCGCCAAGGCCGAGGCCCTCGCCGACCGGGGCGCGAGCCGAGCGGGCACGGTCGCCGACGCGGTCGCGGTGAGCCCACTGGTGATCGCCTGTGTGATCGACTACGACGCCGTGCACGCGATCGTCGAGCCCGCGGCCGGCGCGCTGAAAGGCCGGACGCTGGTCAACCTCACCGCCGACACGCCGGAACGCGCGCGCCGGACGGCCGAGTGGGCCGCCGGACACGGCATCGACTACCTCGACGGCGCCATCATGACGCCGACGACGACCATCGGAGGGCCGGCGGCCGTCGTCCTGTACAGCGGGCCGGAGGAGGTCTACCGGGCCCACCGGCCGGCGCTGGCGAGCCTGGGCGGCACCGCCACCTATCTGGGCACCGACCCCGGGCGGGCGGCAGCGTACGACGTGAGCCTGCTCGACCTCTTCTGGACGTCCATGAGCGGCCTCGTCCACGCCTTCGCGCTGGCAGCCTCGGAGGGCATCGCGGCAGGGGAACTCGCCCCGTTCGCCAAGGGGATCGGTGCCCTGCTCCCCGACATCGTCGACGAGTTCGCCCATCACATTGACGGCGGTCGCCACCCCGGCGACGAGTCCACCATCCTGTCGGCCGCCGCGGGGATGGAGCACATCATCCACGCGGCCCGGGCGCGGGGCCTCGACGCCGGCGTGCTGACCGCCGCCGCGGCCGTCGCGCGGCGGGCGATCGACGACGGCCACGGCGACGACGGCTTCTCGCGCCTGGCCGAGACGCTCAGGAGACCGTCCCGGGCACGGTGAGCGGGAAGCGCGGCGCAGGCGTCCGGCCGGGCTCCGCGGGACACGAAGACCTCCGTGTGCGGTGGGGAGATGGGAAACCTCCACCGCGCCGGAGGTCTTCACCGTTGATCGCGCCTCGCAGCCGGTCGTCTGCCGCCCCGCCGCCGGTGCCGTCAGGGACGCGGCGGGGCGGTGCTCTCCCGGACGACGAGCTCGGTGGCGAGCTCCACGCGCCTGGTCTCGGGGGTCTCGCCGCGGCCCATGGACAGCACCGTGCGGGTGGCCAGGGCGGCCATCTCCTGCAGGGGCTGGCGAATGGTGGTCAGCGGTGGCCAGGCGGAGCGGGAGAGCGGGAGGTCGTCGAAGCCGACCACCGACAGGTCCTCGGGGACGCGCAGCCCGCGCTGGCGGGCGGCCTCGAAGACGCCGAACGCCTGCAGGTCGCTGCCGGCGAAGATGGCGGTCGGCGGGTCGTCGAGGGAGAGCAGGGCGTGGCCGTGGTCGTGCCCGGAGTCGACCAGGAACGTGCCGCGCCGGATCAGCTCGGGCGCCACCCCGACGCCCGCGGTCTCCAGCGCGGCGCGGTAGCCGTCGATCCTGGCCTGGCTGCACAGCATGTCGGCGGGCCCGCTGATCATGCCGATGCGCCGGTGGCCGAGTTCGAGCAGGTGCCGGGTGGCGGCCAGGCCGCCGTTCCAGTTGGTGGCGCCGACCGAGACGACACCCGGCGCGGGTTCGCCTTCGGGATCGACCACGACGAACGGCAGGGAGCGGGCGCTGAGCTGGTCCTGCACGGGCGCGGACAGGCGGGAGGCGATGATCACCACGCCGTCGGTGCGGCGGGCGGCGAGTCGTTCGAGCCAGTCGCGCCCGGGGCCGGCGTGGGTGTGGAGGACGGAGATGACGATGCTGGCGCCCGCGTCGTGGGCCGCGCTCTCGGCGCCGCGGACGATCTCCATGGCCCAGGGGCTCTCGATCTCGGCGAAGACCAGGTCCACCAGCCCGGCCGGGCCGTCGTCCTGGCTGACGCGGCGCTGGTAGCCGTGCTTGTGAAGCAGACGCTCGACCCGGTGGCGGGTCTCGGGGGCCACCTCCGGCCTGCCGTTGATGACCTTGGACACCGTGGGGGCCGACACCCCGGCCTCCTCGGCTATCAGGGCGATGGTCACCCGCCTCTTCGACGACATGATCCGGAGTCTATCCGAAACTTTCGGCGCGAAGCGCGCGGGGAGAGAGGGCGGGGGTGCGCCAGACCCATTGACGTGTAACACATCGTTTACCTAAGCTTCGAGAGCGAAAAGTTCGGGGGTGATTTGAAAGTTTCGGAACCTATGGGGAAGGAACCACGGCGATGTCGCTGCCTCGGCGAGGCATAGCAGTACTGGCTGCGTCCGCACTCCTCCTGGCGGGATGCGGCGGAGGAGACCCGGAGAGCGCGCCCGGCGCATCCGCGGGCGGGAAGGTCACCGTCGAGTGGTGGCACATCGGCACCGCCGAGCCCCTGAAGTCGGTCTACGCGGGCTGGGCCAAGGAGTTCCAGGCCCGGCATCCCGGTGTCACCGTCAAGGTCACGGTCCTGGAGAACGAGGCCTTCAAGTCGAAGATGGCGACCCAGACCGCGTCGGGCAAGGCACCCCACCTCTTCGCCACCTGGGGCGGCGGCGTGCTCAAACAGCAGGCCGACGCCGGACTGGCCAAGGACCTCAGCTCCGAGGCGGGGCCGATCCTCGGCGGCTTCACCCCGGCGGCCCTGTCCGCCTACCAGTTCGACGGGAAGACCTACGCGATCCCGACGGACATCGGCATGGTGGGCTTCTGGTACAACAAGAAACTCTTCGCCAAGGCCGGGATCACCGAGCCGCCCGCCACCTGGACCGCCTTCCTCGACGCGGTCAGGAAGCTCAAGGCCGCCGGTGTCACCCCGATCGCCCTGGCCGGCAAGGAGAAGTGGCCGGGGCACTACTACTGGGCCTACCTGGCCATGCGCATCGGCGGGCTGGGCGCGCTCCAGCAGGCCGCCGGCACCAAGGACTTCAGCGGCCCCGACTTCGTCGAGGCGGGCCGGAGGCTGAAGGAACTGGCCGACCTCAAGCCGTTCCAGACCGGCTTCCTGAACGCCGCCTACTCCGCCCCCGGCGGCCAGGCCGCGACGGTCGGCAGCGGAAAGGCCGCCATGGAGCTCATGGGCCAGTGGGCCCCGGCCGTGCAGAAGGACGCGGGCGGGGGCCTCGGCGAGGACCTCGGGTTCTTCCCCTTCCCCGCGGTCGAGGGCGGCAAGGGGGCGGTGACCGACGCCTTCGGCGGGGGCGGCGGCTTCGCCGTCGGGGCCGACGCGCCGGCCGAGGCGGTGGAGTTCCTGAAGTTCGTCTCCGACCCCGCCAGGCACCGCGCGGCGGTCGGGGCGGGCGCGGTGATGCCGGTGCTCAAGGGCGCGCAGGACGCGGTCAAGGACCCCAACCTGAAGGTGGTCGCCGACACGCTGGCCGGCGCGACCGGGTTCCAGCTCTACCTGGACCAGGCCTACCCGCCCGCCGTCGGCCAGGAGGTCAACGACAGCGTCGCCGAGCTCATCGCGGGCGGCAAGAGTCCCGAGGAGGTCGCCCGGGCCATCACCGAGACGGCGAAGTCGGAGTAGCGCCCCCGTGAAGACGACGCGAGGGCCCGAGACCCCGCCGGCCCTCACCGACTCCTCGCCGGCCGCCCCTCCACCGTCCGGCTCCCCGCCGTCCGGGCCGCCACGACGCCGGGCCGCCGCCCGTCGCCCGCGACGGCGCCGCCGGGTGACGGTCACGCTGTTCCTCCTGCCCGCCCTGGTGCTGTTCGGCCTGCTGGTGCTGGCGCCGATCCTGCTGGCCTTCTACACCAGCTTCTTCAAGTGGAACGGCCTGGGCGGCCTGCCCACCGACTTCGTGGGCCTGGACAACTTCACCCGCCTGTTCTCCGACGACGTCTTCCACGGTGACCTGCGCAACGGCGCCGTGATCATCGTGCTCTCCCTCGTGGTGCAGTTGCCGCTCTCGCTGGCCATCGCGCTCCTGCTCAACCAGCCCATCCGCGGGCGGGCGCTGTACCGGCTGCTGTTCTTCGCCCCGTACGTGCTGTCGGAGGCGATCACCGCGGTCCTGTTCACGATGATCCTGGCGCCGGACGAGAGCGGGCTGGCCAACCAGATCCTCGGCGTGATCGGCGTCTCCTCCACCTGGTTCGCCGACTCCTCCACCGTCATGCTGTCGCTGTTCCTGGTGATGACGTGGAAGTACTTCGGCTTCCACACCATCCTGTACCTGGCAGGGCGGCAGGGCATCCCCAAGGAGCTCACCGAGGCGGCGCAGATCGACGGCGGCACCTCCTGGCAGGTCTTCCGGCATGTCACGCTCCCGCTGCTCGGCCCGACCATCCGCATCAGCGCGTTCCTGTCGGTCATCGGCGCGATCCAGCTCTTCGACCTGGTCTGGATCATCACCGGCGGCGGCCCCGGCCACTCCTCGGAGACGATGGCCGTGACGATGATGCACTTCGGTTTCGAGCGCCTCCAGGTGGGCTACGCCAGCGCGATCAGCGTCGTGATGTTCGCCATCAGCCTCGTCTTCGCGCTGTGGTACCAGCGTTTCGTCCTCCGCCGCGACCTGGAAGGAGCGACCGTCCGGCGATGAGCAGGTTCAGACACCTTCCGCTGCACGCCGTCACCCTGCTGCTCGGCGCGTTCGTCGCCGTGCCGCTGCTGTACGCCGTGATCGGCGGGTTCAAGGACACCACCCAGCTGTCCACCAACCCCTTCGGCCTGCCCTCCCCGTGGGTGCCGGGCAACTACACCGAGGTGCTGGCCTCGGGAGCGTTCTGGCGGCAGCTCGGCAACAGCGTGGCCGTCGCGTCGGTCACGACCGTGCTGACCGTCGGCGTGGCCGCGCTGGCCGCGTTCGTGCTGGCCCGCTTCGCCTTCAGGGGACGCGAGCTGGTGTTCATGCTCTTCGCGGCGGGGCTGATGTTCCCCTTCGCGGTGGCGATCCTGCCGCTGTTCGTCCTGCTGCGCACCTTCGGGCTGCTGGACAACCCGCTCGGCGTGATCCTGGCGCAGGCGGCCTTCGGCCTGCCCATGACGCTCGTCATCCTGCGCGGCTTCTTCCGGGCCATCCCCCACGAGATCGAGGAGGCGGCGACGATCGACGGCTGCTCGCCGCTCGGTTTCCTCTGGCGGATCCTGCTGCCGATGGCCAGGCCCGCCCTCGCCACGGTCTCGGTGCTGGCGATCGTGGGGAGCTGGAACAACTTCATGCTGCCGCTGGTGGTGTTCAACGACTCCGAGTGGTGGACGATCCCCCTCGGCGTCCAGCAGTTCCAGGGCCAGTACTCCACCGACACCGCCCGCATCCTCGCCTACGTCGTCCTGGCCATGGTGCCCGCCCTGGCCTTCTACGCCCTCGCCGAACGCCACCTGATCAGCGGTCTCACCGCTGGAGCGATGAAAGGTTGACCATGCTGCGTGTTTCCGGAAGCCGGCTCGTGGACGCCGGCGGCAGGCCCGTGCGGCTGCGCGGAGTGGGCCTCGGGGGCTGGATGAACATGGAGAACTTCATCACCGGCTACCCCGCGAACGAGACGGCGATGCGCGAGGCCGTCACGGAGGCGATCGGGGAGGACCGAGCCGAGCTGTTCTTCGACCGGCTGCTGACCTCGTTCTTCGCCGAGCCCGACGCGGCGCTCCTGCGCGAGCTCGGTGTGAACTGCGTGCGGATCCCCGTCAACTACCGGCACTTCGAGTCCGACGCGCGCCCCTTCGAGATCGTCCGGCACGGCTTCCGCCACCTCGACCGCGTGATCGACCTGCTCGGCGAGCACGGCATCTACAGCGTCATCGACCTGCACGCCCTGCCCGGCGCGCAGAACCAGCACTGGCACTCCGACAACCCCACCCACGTGGCCTCCTTCTGGCGGCACCGGCATTTCCAGGACCGGGCGGTGAACCTGTGGGAGGTGATCGCCGACCGCTACCGGGACCACGTCTGGGTGGCGGGCTACAACCCGGTCAACGAGCCGGGCGACCCCACCGGCAAGGTGGTCGGCCCGTTCTACGACCGGCTGGTCAAGGCGGTGCGCGCCGTCGACCCCCACCACGTGCTCTTCCTCGACGGCAACACCTACTCCACCGACTTCTCCGTCTTCAGGGAGGTCTACGAGAACACGGTGTTCGTCTGCCACGACTACGCGCTGGCCGGATTCGCGCACGGCGGGCCGTACCCCGGTCACACCCGGGGCGAGTGGTGCGACCGCGCGCAGCTGGAGCGGGCCTTCGCCAAGCGGACCCGTTTCCAGCGGGAGACCGGCACCCCGCTCTGGGTAGGGGAGTTCGGCCCGGTCTACACGGGGGAACCCGGGACCGACGCGGAGCGGTACCAGATCCTGCGTGACCAGCTGGAGATCTACGACGCCCACGAGGCGGGCTGGTCGCTCTGGACGTACAAGGACGTCGGCCTGCAGGGCCTGGTGTACGCGGCGGGGCCGTACATGGAGCGGTTCGGCCCGTTCGTCGCCAAGAAGCAGCGGCTGGGCGCCGACCGGTGGGGCTCCACCATGGAGGAGGCCGCCGACGTGCTGGCGCCGGTGCACGAGCTGGTCGCCACCGAGTTCCCCGGCTGGGCCCCCTATCCGTGGGGCGCCCGCTACCAGACCGACGACCTGATCCGGCACATCCTGATCGCCCAGGCGCTGCTCCCGGAGTACGCCGGGCTGTTCGCGGGCCTGGACGACGGGGAGCTGGTCGCGCTGGCCGACTCCTTCGCGCTGACCGCGTGCGTGCGCAGGGAGCCGCTGCTCCGGCTGCTGAGGACCAACCTCCGGGGGGAGGGCTGACACGCCGGATCGTTCCATGACGCGCGGACGGCGCGTTCCGCGGCCGCGCCCCGCCGGGGTGGTCGCCGCGGTCCGGTCACCGGGATCGGACGCGCCGTCGGCGGGCGGAGCCGACCCTTCGGCCGCCACGGGAAACTTGGGTCTTGTGCAACCGTCATCGAGCACTTACCGTCACATTTCGAGTTAGGAAAGTTTCCTAACAAGTTGCCTGATGTGACCCTTTCCCCCTCTCGCGAGGAGCGATGATGCGGCGCACCACCCCAGCCCTGGCGTTGACCGGGCTACTCGCCCTACTGTTCGCCCTGCTCGTACCGTCGGCCGCGCACGCCGACACCGCGACGTTCGCCAAGACACAGGACTGGGGCAGCGGCTACACCGGCCAGTACACGATCAGGAACACCGGGACCACGACGCTGAACGGCTGGACGGTCGTCGTCGACATGCCCGCGGGAACGACCGTCGGGACCTACTGGGACACCCTGATGACCGGCAGCGGCAGCCGCTACACGTTCAAGAACCGGGAGTACAACGGCACCCTGGCCCCCGGGGCGAGCACCACCTTCGGGTTCACCGCCTCCGGCTCGGGCTCCCCGGTCGGTTGCACGCTCAACGGCGCCTCCTGCGGCGGAGGGCAGAACCCCGGCGACACCACGCCGCCGAGCGTCCCGTCCGGCCTGCGCAGCACCGGCACGACGTCCGGCTCGATCAGCCTGGCCTGGAACGCCTCGACCGACGACAGTGGCACGGTCAAGGACTACCGGGTCCACGAGGGCTCCGCCGTGGTCGCCACCGTGACCGGCACCACCGCCACCATCTCGGGGCTGGGCGCCTCGACGACGCACACCTACACCGTCACCGCCCGTGACGCCTCGGGCAACGAGTCGGCCAGGAGCGCGTCCGTCACCGCGACGACCCAGCCGGGCAACGGCGGGGGCGGCACACCGGTCGCGGCCAACGGGCAGTTGCACGTCTGCGGCACCAAGCTGTGCAACAAGAACGGCAAGCAGATCCAGTTGCGCGGCATGAGCACCCACGGCCTGCAGTGGTACCGGCAGTGCGTCACCGGCGGCTCGCTGAACGCGCTGGCGACCGACTGGAAGGCCGACGTCGTCCGCCTGTCCATGTACATCCAGGAGGACGGCTACGAGACGGACCCGCGGAGGTTCACCGACCTGGTGCACTCGCTCATCGAGCAGGTCAGCGCCGAGGGCATGTACGTCATCGTGGACTGGCACATGCTCACCCCCGGTGACCCCAACCACAACCTCAGCCGGGCCAGGACCTTCTTCGCCGAGATCGCCCAGCGGCACGCCGCCAGGCCGAACATCCTCTACGAGATCGCCAACGAGCCGAACGGCGTGAGCTGGAACTCGATCAAGAGCTACGCCGAGCAGGTCATCCCGGTGATCCGGGCCCAGGACCCCGACGGGATCGTCCTGGTCGGCACCCGCGCCTGGTCCTCGCTCGGCGTGTCCGACGGCTCCTCGGAGACCGAGGTCGTCAACAACCCGGTCAACGCCTCCAACATCATGTACACCTTCCACTTCTACGCGGCCTCGCACGGCAGCCAGTACCTCAACGCGCTGTCCCGGGCGGCCGACCGCATCCCGATGTTCGTCACCGAGTTCGGCACGCAGAACTCGGCGGGGGAGGGCGCCAACGACTTCACCCGGTCCCAGCAGTACCTCGACCTCATGGCCACCAAGAAGATCAGCTGGGTGAACTGGAACTTCTCCGACGACCACCGCTCCGGCGCGGTCTTCACCACCGGGACGTGCGCCGCCGGCGGCCCCTGGACCGGCACCACCCGGCTGAAGGAGGCGGGTGTCTGGGTCCGCGACCGGATCCGCACCGCTGACGACTTCTGACGGCGTCGATTCCGAGGGGGAGACCGGCGCGGGGACCGGCCTCCCTCCCGGTGCGGGTTTCCCTTCACGAGCCGGTCTTCTCGCGGGCCGGTTTCCCCGCGCGGACGGGGCTTCTTATGGGCCGGTTGCGGGCCGGTTTCCCGCACGGGCCGTTCTTCCCCCACGGGCCGGTTCCCCGCCGGGACCGGGAGGGCGGCCTCCACCGCGCGGAAGGGACGCCCTCAGGCGCGTGGGCCGGGGGCCGCGCCTCCGGCGGATCCCGTCCGGGCCAGCACGGCCAGCGTGGTGTCGAGGACCTGCACGCGGCCGGGGAGCTCCTGGCCGTGCCACCACACGATGTCCTCGATCTCGTCGCCGGGGGTGAACGTACCGCGAAGGCCGGCGTCGCCGGCGAGATAGACGGCCGCGTACTCCGTGCGCCGCTCGGGGCCGAGGACGTACTCGGCGTACCCGGAGAAGGACAGCCGGGGGACGTGGAAGCCGGTCTCCTCGTGGAGTTCGCGCAGGGCGGCCCGGCGGGGCGTCTCTCCCGCGTCGATCATCCCGCCGGGCAGCTCCCAGGCCCGGCGGCGGCGGTCGAACACCAGGAGCAGCCGATCGCCGGACCACAGGGCGACCAGGGCGAGGGGGAGCGGGGCGTCATCCGGAGGCGTGTCCTCCGGAGCGGTGTGGAAGGCGACGAGTTCGTTGCCGTCGTCGTCGGCCGCGAGAGGGCTCACACGCGTCTTCTGCCCTCGCTCCCGGCCGCTCACACGACCGGATCCGGCCATGAGCGGTCGCGTCTCCCCGCCGGGTTCCCCTCTTGCCCGGCGGGGTCCCGGTTTCCCCCGTCCGGCGGGGTCTCGTCCGGGCCGTCCCGTCCGGCCCCGCGGGATCCCGCTCAGCCCGGCAGGGTCTCACCGCCGATCGGAGCCAGGATCTCCCCGGTGTAGTACGACGACAGCCGTTCGGCCGCGAAGAAGACGTAGGACGGCGCGATCTCGTCGGGGTGCGCGGCGCGCTGCATCGGCACCTGCTGGCCGAACTTCTCCACCTTCTCCGCGGGGAAGGTCGCCGGGATCAACGGCGTCCAGACCGGGCCGGGCGCGACCGCGTTGACCCGGATGCCCCGGTCCACCAGCGCCTGCGCCAGCGAGTAGGTCAGGGCGTTGATCGCGCCCTTCGTCGCGGCGTAGTCGATCAGCGACTTGTTGCCGCGCAACCCGTTGATCGAGGAGGTGTTGACGATGGCGGAGCCGCGGGGCATGTGCGCGAGGGCGGCCCTGGTCACCCGGAAGTAGCTGTCGATGTTGACCGCGAAGGTGCGTTCCCACTGCTCGTCGGAGAGTTCCTCCGGAGAGTCGACCGGCGCCTGCGTGGCCACGTTGTTGACCAGCAGGTCGAGGCCGCCGAAGGCGGAGACGGTCGCCTCGACGACCTCCCGGCAGTGCCCGGCGTCGGCCAGGTCGCCCGGGAGCAGGACGCAGCGCCGTCCCTCCTTCTCGATGAGCCGCTTGGTGTGCTCGGCGTCCTCGTGCTCGGTCAGGTAGGCCACGGCCACGTCGGCGCCCTCCTTGGCGAAGGCCACCGCCACCGCCCGGCCGATGCCGGAGTCACCTCCCGTGACCAGTGCCTTCCGGCCGGCCAGCAGATCACGGCCGACATATCCACGCATCTCATCACGGGGCTCGGGGGTCATCTCCCCGCTGGTCCCGGGATAGGTCTGGGTCTGGGGCGGCTGCTTGCCGCCGTTGGATTCCTGCGACATACCGCCCGCCTACCCCGTGACGAGCAGGCCATTCACCGGAGCCCGGTCCCGGACCGCGGCCGCTCTCCTCCGGCTCTCCTCCGGCGCCGTCCCGTTCCGGAGTCCCCTGTGACGTGCGACGCCGTTCGACGGGGTGCCGGCGACGTCATTTGTCCGGGCTGGTTGCCACGACGGCCCGGGGCTGTCGTCCGGCGTCGTTCCGCTCGTACAGGGACAGCTGCCTGGTGCCGAAGGACCAGTGGGCCGTTCGGCGGAATCGCTCGTCGTTCCGCAGCTCCACCGCGTTGCCGTAACTCTTCGCCCCCTCCACCACCCAGATGCGAGACAGCCCCGTAGCCGCGTGACGGAACCGGTCGGGCGGCAGCTCGCCGAAGAATCGGTCGGCGTGCAGACTCCACGTGTCGAGCCGGGCGACGGAGTCGGGATAGGGGAGTGTCGACATCCAGTTGCCGGCGGGGACGTAGAGCACGGCGTCCCCGGGCCGGGCTCCGTCCCGGAGCGTGTGCGCGAGGGCGCGAAGGTTGTCGGGTCTGCTGAGCGGTTCCCGGATGGCCAGCTGAGACGGTCCGATGAGCCCGGCGAGCACGACCAGCAGAGCCGCGGGGAGCAGATACGCGGCGGCGGGCGACCGACGGGCCGCCCAGGCGGCGACGCGGGCCGTTCCGGCTCCGGCTGCCAGCGCCAGGGCCGCGACGCAGTGCAGCACATAGCGCGGGTAGAAGATCGGCTGACCGATCAGGGAGATGACGACCATGAGGCCAGCCGGAATCACCAGCCACGGCAGGGCCACGATCCGGACCGCCGGCCGGATCGGCGCGCCCACGCCCAGGACGGCGAGCGCCATGATCGTCACGATCACCGCCGGGTTCCCCCCGAACACGAGCCACCCCAGATGCCTGACCGTGGCGAGATCGGGCCGGGGAATCCAGGAGACCAACCCGAACTGTGTCCGGGCCACCAGGGCCAGTGGCGCCGTCAGCGCACACACGACGGTGGCCGAGACGATCCAGCGCATCCACGCGCCACGCGGGTGACGGCAGAGCAGCATGACCCCGTGGGCGGGCAGGACGAACAGGGCGTACAGATGCAGCCATGCGGTGATCGTCAGCGTGATCGTGTAGGCCGTCCACAGCCGCAGGCGGTGGCGATCCCGGTCGGCTTCGGTCGCCAGCACCAGGAGGTAGGTGACGCTGATCACCAGGGCGCTCACCAGCGCGTACTGCCGGGCCTCCTGGGCGTAACGGCTCACCACGGGCAGCGACGCGTAGATCAGACCGGCGAACAGCCCCGTTGCGGGTGAGGCCGTACGGCGGCCGAGCGCCACCAGGACGGCCGTTCCCACGGCGGTGGCGATCGCGGATGGAAGCCGCATCGCGATCTCGCCCGTGCCCGCGACCGAGGAGACGACGTGGAGCAGAACGTAGTAGAGGCCATGGACCAGGTCCATGTGGCGTAGAACCGTGGGCAGGTCCGCCAGCGGACGACTGGCGATCGCCACCGACACCCCTTCGTCGGCCCAGTAGGAGGGGCCGTCGATCTGCCACAGGCCGAGCGTCATGGCGAGCACAGCCGGAACCGCAACGATCAGCGCGGAAGCGCCGGGCGCCCGCATCCTCACCATGTCCCCCGAACCAGGCGGGCGCCAAGCTGGACCCGCCGGTCAGTCGGCACCTCACACTCCGATGAAGCGACCTCGCTCGATGTGGCAATACGCCACCAAGATCAGTAAAAGTCGCACTTTGGGACAATACAGATCCAAGGGCCTATCGACCGCCCAATTCCTTGAATTACTTGTCCACTTCCTCACGCCGGCGAAGACCGAAAAGAATCGCCCCCGCCAAACGGCCGCGGGCCTCCGTCCCCGAGTGGAGGCGGAGTTCCAGGTCTTCAAGGCCGGCGTCCGCTCGGACGCTCGAACCCCGGATGCGGGCGCCGTCCGTGCGTCCGGACGCTCCCGCGGGACGCGTGCGGCCGTTGTTGTTCAAGGGGGCTTTCAGGGCATTGTGTGGCGTCGATCACGTTTGACGCTTTGTGTGGATTCGTACGCAGAGCGCCGGTGGCTGTCTCTCTAACGTCTGCGGTGTCCGAAAAGAGCGGCACGACAAACATGGGACAGAGGTTCTGATGAACACTTTCGAGCAGGCCGGCGGCAGGCGTATCTCGTGGCGGCGCATCATGGGCCGCACCGCGGCGGGCGCGGCGACCGCGGCGCTGGCCGTCACCGCGGTGGCGGTGCCCGCCGGGGCGGCCGCCGCTCCCGTGGCTGCGCCCGCCGGGGTGACCGCCGCTCCCGCCGCCGAGCTCACCGGTGCTGAGGCGACCGGCAAGTCCAAGAAGTACTACTTCGCCACCGTGCTTCTCGGGAAGAACGAGGTGCGGGAACCGGGTAAGAAGGTCAACGACCGGGACGGCATAGCGGTCGCGAAGTTCCGCATCCAGGGGAACCGCTTCTTCTACTTCGTCGAGTGGAAGAGAGTCGCCAAGCCCACTGCTTTCCACATCCACCGCGGCAAGGCGGGCAAGAACGGCCCCGTCGTCATCGACCTGCTGGCCAACGGCACGACCCGCGGCAACACGAGCTTCGGCTCCGTCCTCGTCAAGGACTCCGGCCTGCTCAAGGGGATCAAGAACAACCCGAAGAACTGGTACGCCAACCTGCACACCGGGCCGTTCCCCGACGGTGCGGTCCGCGGTCAGCTCCACAAGGGCGGTCGCTGGTAGTTCGTCCCTCTTGCCGGACCGTGCGGGCCGGGGCGCGGCCTCGGGCCCCGGCCCGCACGGCCGGGGAGACGCGCCGGCCCCTTCCGGCGCCGTCCCATCGCGCATCGGTACCGTTTCCGCGCCGCCCCATTGACGATCAGGCCATCCTGCTGTCTTCTTCGGCTAGCCGGTTGTGATCCCCGGGGGACGGGCCGGAGGAGGGAGTCGCGCATGCGTCTGCGCCTGGTGGTGGCCGGCCTCGTGATGGCTGTGACCTCGACGGCGGTCACCCCCGCCCCGGCCGACCTGGTCACCTCCGCCCCGGCGGGTCCGGGCGTCCCCGCCGGGTCCGTGCTCGCGGCGGCCTCGACCCCCGGCCCGGTTCCCGCCGCCGCCGTCCCCGCTGTCCCCGCCGCCCGCACGGCGCCGGGCGCGGTCGCCGGGTGTGATCCGATCGGCGGCGCGGAGTGCCTGCTGCCGTTCCCCAACGACTGGTTCACCACCGCCGCCCGCACGCCCACCGGGCTCCGGGTCACGCTCGCCGCCGAGGCCATGCCCAGGAACGCCGCGGGTACCCCGATCGATCCCGCGCAGTGGAACGCGGCCGACGGGTTCTCGCCCGGCTCGATGCTGCTGGCCCACCTGCCGGGCCTCGACCTGGGCAGGACCGGTGCCGCGCCCGTCACCGACATCGCGTGGTCGCTGCGCCGTGACGCGCCCATCGTGATCGTCGACACCGGGACCGGGGAGCGCTGGCCGTACTGGGCCGAGCTGGACGCCAACGCCGCCGACCCCGCCAGGCGGGCACTGATCATCAGACCGGCCAGGAACTTCCTCGAAGGCCACCGCTACGCCGTCGCCCTGCGGGGGCTGAAGAACGCCGCGGGCGAGGACCTCCCGGTTCCCGGGGCCTTCGCCACGCTCCTCGGCGGCGAGTTCCCCGCCGGCGGAGAACTCGCCCGGCGGCAGCGCGCGCTCCGGCGGACGCTCGCCGACCTCGCCCGCGCCGGAGTCAACCCCAGGGGACTCCACCTGGCGTGGGACTTCACCGTGGCCAGCGGGCAGGGCATCGCCGGGCCCGTGCTGGCCATGCGCGACCGGGCCCTGCGCGACCTGCGCGGCGGCTCGCCGCTTTTCGAGGTGACCTCCGTCGCCGAGTTCACCCCCGAGCAGGACCCCGACATCGCCCGCGAGGTCACCGGGGAGGTGCTGGTCCCGAACTTCCTCGACAGGCCGGGCGGTCCGCCCGGGTCCGCCCTCAACCGGGGCCCCGACGGGTTGCCGCGCCCGCTGGGCGACACCCTCCGGGCGGGCTTCCTGTGCGTGATCCCGCGCTCCGCCTTCGAGCGGGCGGCGCAGCCCGCCCTCTACGGGCACGGCCTGCTCGGCAGGGCGAGCGAGGTGCGGGCCCGCAACGTGCGGGCGATGGCGGGCGAACACGGTTTCGTGTTCTGCGCCACCCGGTGGATCGGCATGTCGGAGGAGGACGTCCCGCACGTGTCGGGCGTTTTCCGGGACCTCTCCCGGTTCGGCACGGTCACCGACCGTCTCCAGCAGAGCCTGCTCAACTTCGTCCTCCTCGGGCGGGCGATGATCATCCGGGACGGCCTGGCGAGCGACCCCGCCTTCCAGGACGGGCGGGGCAGGCCGCTGATCGACCGGCGGGCGGGGCTCGCCTTCGACGGCAACAGCCAGGGCGCCATCGCGGGCGGCGCGCTGGTCGCGGTCTCGCCCGACGTGCGCAACGCCGTGCTCGGCGTGCCGGGCATGAACTACAGCACGCTCCTCAACCGCAGCGTCGACTTCCAGCCGTTCCAGCGGCTCATGGACGACTCCTACCCGGACAAGATCACCCAGCAGGTGTGCTTCGCGCTGCTCCAGATGCTCTGGGACCGGGCCGAGACGAACGGCTACGCCCAGCACCTGACCGACGACCCGCTGCCCGGCTCGCCCCGCCACCGGGTGCTGCTGCACGTCGCCTTCGGCGACCACCAGGTCGCCACGGTGGCTGCCGAGGTCGAGGCCCGCACGCTGCGGGCGCGCGTCCGCCGGCCGGCGGTCACCGAGGGGCGCAGCCCCGACGTCGTGCCGTACTGGGGGATCGCGCCCCTGCCCGACCGGCCGTACGCGGGTTCGGCCCTGGTCGTCTGGGACAGCGGCACGCCCGCCCCGCCGGTGACCAACACCCCGCCGCTCGGCCCGGAGTACGGCCGTGACCCCCACGAGGACCCCAGGAACGACCCCGAGGCCCGTCTGCAGAAGGCGTATTTCCTCCGGCAGGGCCTGGTGGTCGACGTCTGCGACGGCTCGCCCTGCCTCGCCGATCCCGTCTAGGTGCGGAGCCTGACGAACTCGCCCGGGACGGCGGCGCCGTCCAGCAGGAGATCGGCGCGGGAGCGGGTGGCGTCGGCGGCGAACCACTCGTCCTCGGCGCGGGCCCACCGCTCCCACTGCGCGGCGAGGTGGGCACCGTCCCTGGCCAGCGCGCGAGCCAGGCGGAGCCCCCGGGGCGCCTCCACCCAGACGGCGTAGGCGATCGGGGCCGCGCGCCGGGCCGTGCTCACGCCCTCCAGGATGAGTGCCGGGGCGACCGGCACGTCCACCCACTCGGCGTACCGGCCGGCGACCCAGTCGTAGCGGCGGTAGCGGCCGGGTTCGCCGGCCGCCAGGGGGGTGAGGATCCGGTCCTCCACGTGCGTGAACCACGCGGCGGGCGGCTCGTCCCACGGCACGGGGAAGTCGTCGCTGTGCACCACCTGGGCGTCCAGCTCCCGGGCCAGCCGCCCGGCGAAGGTCGTCTTGCCCGATCCGCCGGGGCCGTCCACCGCGACGATCCGGACGGGTCCGCACGACGGCGGCAGGCTCCGGATCTCCTCGGCCAGGTTCACCCAGGACATCGTGACCGACATATGTCTAGGATCGCACTCTCCCGGCCGTCCTCCCGGGGGAATATATGGGGGATCATGGGGTTTCCTCCCCTCCGGCTATCGTGCCAAGTGGTCCTGCGGCCGGCCGGTGCGGGGGAATGCCTTCCCGGCCCCGCTTCGAATAGGCTCGGCCACCACGCACTGGAGGTTGATCTTGCAGGGAGCTCTCGGCGACATCGTCGTCCTCGACCTCTCCCGCGCGCTCGCGGGCCCGCACGCCGCGCAGATGCTCGGCGACCTGGGCGCACGGGTGATCAAGGTGGAGCACCCCGCCGGAGGTGACGAGTCGAGGGGGTGGGGGCCGCCGTTCGTCGGTCCCGACCACGACATCTCCACCTATTTCCTGGCGGCCAACCGCAACAAGCAGTCGATCGCCGTCGACCTGAAGTCCGCCGAGGGCAAAGCGCTGATCGAGCGCCTGGTCCGCCAGAGTGACGTGCTCATCGAGAACTTCCGCACCGGTGTCCTGGACCGGCTGGGCCTCTCCGTCGAGCGGCTGCACGAGCTCAACCCCCGCCTGGTCATCCTGTCGATCACCGGATTCGGCCACGACGGCCCGGAGGGCGGCAGGCCCGGATACGACCAGATCGCCCAGGGCGAGGCCGGGCTGATGAGCCTCACCGGCCCGTCCCCGGCCGAGCCGTACCGGGTGGGCGCCTCGATCGCGGACCTGCTCGCCGGCATCCACGGCGCGTACGGCGTCGTCGCCGCCCTGTACGAGCGCGAGCGCACCGGGCGGGGCAAGGTCGTGCGGACCTCGCTGCTGGCCGCGGTGACCGGCGTGCACTCCTACCACGGCACGGCGTGGACGGTCGGCGGCCAGGTACCCCGGGCGGGCGGCAACCACCACGCCTCCATCGCCCCCTACGGGGCGTTCCACTGCGCCGACGGCATGATCCAGATCGCGGTGGCCAACGACGGCCAGTGGCGGAAGGTCGCCGCCCTGCTGGACATCGATCCCGATATGGCTAAATATGCGACAAATCGTGACAGGTTTGCGCATCGGGACGAGCTGATCGCCGACATGGAACGGGCGCTCGCCAAGCACGACAGGGCCCACTGGCTGGCCGCGCTCGGCGAGGCCGGCGTGCCCGCCGGGGCCATCAGGTCCATCGACGAGGTGTACGCCTGGGAGCAGACCCGCTCCCAGGGCCTGCTCGTCGAGGTCGACCACCCCGTGCTCGGCACCATCGAGCTGCCCGGACCGCCGCTCCGCTTCGACGGCGAATCGCCGATGCGCCACACCCCACCGCCCGCGCTCGGCGAGCACGGCGACGAGGTGCTCGCCTGGCTGCGGGAGCGTGAGCGGTGACCGGCACGCCCGTCCCTTCCGCCGCCGCGCCACCCCCGCCGGGGGGACGGGGATGAGCCCCGCGCGGCTCGACGCGCGCACGCTGATCGACACCTTCCTTGACCGCGGCACGTGGCGGTCCTGGGACGCGCCGCCCGTCGACCCCGTCCTGCCCGGCTCCGGCTACTCCGAGGAACTGGCCGCGGTCCGGGCCAAGACCGGGTACGACGAGTCGGTGATCACCGGCGAGGGACACCTCGACGGGCGCCGGGTGGCGATCGTCGCCTGCGAGTTCTCCTTCCTGGCCGGGTCGATCGGGGTGGCCGCGGCCGAGCGGCTGACCGCGGCCGTCGAGCGGGCCACCGCCGAACGGCTCCCGCTGCTGGCCGCCCCCGCCTCCGGCGGCACCCGGATGCAGGAGGGCGCGGTGGCCTTCGCCCAGATGGTGAAGATCACCGCCGCTGTGGCCGCGCACCGCGCCGCGGGCCTGCCGTACGTCGTCTACCTGCGCCACCCCACCACCGGCGGGGTCTTCGCCTCCTGGGGCTCGCTCGGGCACGTCACCGCCGCCGAGCCGGGCGCGCTGATCGGGTTCCTCGGGCCCCGGGTGTTCGAGTCACTGCACGGCTACCCGTTCCCCGAGGGCGTGCAGGTGGCCGAGAACCTCTTCGCCCACGGCCTGATCGACGCCGTGGTCTCGGCCGAGAAGGCCCGGGAGGTGGCGGCCCGCGCGCTCGCCGTGCTCTGCGCCCCGCGCGAAGGGCTGGAGCCCGGCCCGGAGCCGGAGGAGGAGATCCCGCCGATCGGCGCGTGGGACGCCATCAGCCGTTCCCGCCGTGACGACCGCCCCGGTGTACGGGCGCTGCTCAAGCTGGGCGCCTCCGACGTCACCCCGCTCAACGGCACCGGGGAGGGCGAGAACGACCCCGGGCTGCTCCTCGCGCTCGCCCGGTTCGGCCAGGTGCCCGCCCTCGTGCTCGGCCAGGACCGCAGCCGCCGGCGGATCGTCGCCCCGTTCGGCCCGGCCGGGCTCCGGGTCGCCCGGCGGGGCATGCGCCTCGCCTCCGAGCTGCGGCTGCCGCTGGTCACGGTGATCGACACCGCCGGGGCCGCGCTGTCCAAGGCGGCCGAGGAGGGCGGGCTCGCCGCCGAGATCGCCCGGTCCCTGGCCGACCTGGTGATGCTCGACGCGCCGACCGTCTGCCTGTTGATGGGCGAGGGCGCGGGCGGCGGCGCCCTCGCGCTGCTCCCCGCCGACCGGGTGCTCTGCGCCCAGCACGGCTGGCTCTCGCCGCTCTCCCCGGAGGGGGCCTCGGCGCTGCTGTACCGGAGCGTCGACTTCGCCCCGGAGATCGCCGCGGCCCAGGGCGTGAAATCGACGGACCTGCGCCGGGACGGGGTCGTGGACCGGATCATCCCGGAGCTGCCCGACGCCGCCTACGAGCCGGAGGCCTTCTGCCGCCGGGTCTCCCGCGCCCTGGAGTACGAGCTCGCCGGGCTGCTGAACCAGGCCCCCGCGGACCGCCTCGCCGCCCGCCTCGCCCGCTACCGCCGCCTCGGCACCGGCTGAGGACCTTCCGTCACCACCGGTCCGGCGGGCGCGGGACCCCGCCGTCACCGGTCCGGCGCGGGGGCCCGGCCCGGCATCACCGGTCCGGCACGGGCCAGAGGCTCTGTCGCAGATTCGACGGTAACGGAAGGTGCTGGAGCATCACGTTGGGTTGTGTGAGGCGTTCAGGAGCTTGTTGAAACGGTGTTTTCCGGCCTATCGCCGTTGGTTGTCGAGGGGGCGGCAGACGAGGGCGGGCTCCGGCACCAGATCCACGACCTGCCGGCCGGCCGAAAGAGGGACAGAGCCTGTTGGGACCCGGTTTCGGCATTGCTTGGACGACTGCTCGGCCGATCACCCTTCACCCGCGTGGCGTGCCGGTGTCCAGACGTCGGCCGGGGAGCAGGGCGGGCGCGACGAACAGCAATGCCGCTGCGGCGGCGAACAGCGCGGCGAGCAGACCATACGCGTTGGCGGCCGCCGCCGCCAGAGGGCCGGCCCACATGCCCGAGGTGGTGGCCATCATCAGTAGCGCGTTGTAGCGGCCGCGCAATGCGTCGGGCGCCAGGTCGTTGACCGTTGCCGGGAGCGCTCCGGCCACGAACAGCTCTCCGATGCCCACGAGGGCCGCGGCGAGTGCCAAGGTGACGGTCGCGCCGAGCAGATGCCATTGGTACTGGACGGCGCACAGGAGCCAAGCGGCCGACCATGCCACGGCGGTCACGACCAGGAGTCCGCGCGGCCGCAGCCGCCTGGTCAGGCGCAAGGTCAGCGGCATGCCCGCAACGATGGCGGCGCAGTTGGCCACGGCCGCCCAGGACATGGCGCCGGGATCGCCCGATACGACCGCGAGGGCGGGCAGGGCGGACTCGTACACGCCGTATCCGGCTGCGGAGGTCAGCGCCGCCGCGAGCAGCGCCCGCAGCAGGGTACGGTCGGCCAGCACTCTCCGGTGGTCGCCGGCGGGCCGGGCGGCGGTGGGGATGGGCGGTGGCGGGGACGTCCGCGTGCGCGAGAGGTGTACGCAGGCCATGGAGGCGACGCAGGTGGCCGCCGCCAGCCACCACAGCGAGGTGAAGCCCGCGCCCGACGTCTGGTGAACGATCGGCGCTCCGATGGCGGCGCCCGCGCCCATCCCCGCGTTGAACAGACCGTACTGGAGGGTGAACGTACGCGGATGGGCGGCCGGCGGAACCAGAGTGGCGATCAGTGTCGAGTAGGCGGGAAGGGTCACCGACCAGCCGAAACCGACCAGTGTCACGCCCACCCCGAGCACCGGCGCACCGTCGCCCGTGGCGACGATCACCAATCCGACGATCGTGGAGATCAGCCCGGTCGTCATCGCGCGATGTCCGCCCGTGCGGTCGGCGAGCATGCCGCTGAGCCAGTTGCCCGCGAAGCTCGCGAGCGCAGGCAACGACGTCATCGCGGTGGCGGTCACGAGTGGTACGCCCTTGACCGTGTGCAGGAAGACCACAAGGTACGGCTGAGTGATTCCGACCCCGGCCGCGCTGACCAGGTCGCCGAGGAGCAGCAGCCGCACCGCCACCGGCACATCCCGCCACAGCGACCTCACCGGCCGTACCGTCGTCATCTCGCTCACCTGGTCATGATCGACCGTCCCGATTGGACACCGCTTGGAGCTCGGCTCCGATAAACCGGTTTCGGGGAAGAGCGGTGCGCTAATTGCGGCCTAGCCCTGTCCTAGTCCTGTCCAAGCGGCACGGCTGATCATCGGTGTGCGGCAGCGCGGCACGTACAAACCGGGCTGCGCGCAGATGCTCTCTAGCAGAGGAGACTCGATGAACAACGCCCCCCGCAGCGCCGCCGTGGCGCAGGTGCGCACCCGGCCGCCGGCGCGAGGTCTTTCGGTGAACCACAGCCAGGTCGTGGCGCAGGCGCGCACCCAGCCGCCCGTGCGAGGTCTTTCGGTGAACCACAGCCAGGCCACCGTCTGACACGGCTGCGAGCGGGTAACGCGCGGAGGAACAGTGCGGACGGCAGCTGACCCGCTCGACCGGGCGGTCATCCTGTACGAGCGGGCTCTGGCCGTATGGGCCGACCATGCCTACCCGCAGGTCGTGAGCCTGTGCCGGCGCGCCCTCGCTCTCTTCGAGGAGCACGCCGGCCCGGGCCACCCCGACGTCGCCAACGTGCTGACCCTGCTCGGCTCCGCCGAGGACGAGCTCGGCGAGTACCTGGCGGCCGAGGTACGCCATCGCCGCGCGGTCGCGATCATGCAGGAGCCGATCGCGACCGGTGGCGAGCTGCTGCGGGTACGGATCTCGGCCTGCTTGGGACTCGCGAACAACCTGCGCGGGCAGAGCCGGTACGAGGAGGCCGAACGGCTGTACCGGGCGGTGCTGGCGCAGGCCCCGGACGTGTACGAGGCCGCCGAACTGGCCTCGGTCCACAACGACCTGGGTGTTCTGTACAAGTTCGCCGGCCGGCTCGACGAGGCCGACGCCTGTTACGCGAAGGCGTACACGCTGATGGAGCAGGCGTACGGCCCGGACCATCCGGCGCTCGCCGGAATTTTCCACAACCTCGCCGGCCTCGCGCACAGCCGGGGCCGTTTCGAGGAGGGCGAGGCGCACGCGCGCCGTTCCCTCGCCCTGCACCTGCGGGCGTACCCGCCCGGCCATCCCGCGGTCGTAGCCGACGAGGCGCACCTCGGCGCGCTGCTGCAGGCGGCGGGCAAACCAGATGAGGCAGAACCGCTGCTGCGAAAGGCAATCGCCTTCTTCACCGACCGTTACGGCCCCAACCACTACGAGGTGCTGGTCAACCTGCACAACCTCGCCGCCGCACTGGCCGACCGGGGTGAATACGCCGAGGCCGAGGCGGTCTACCGGCGTGCTCTGGACGGCAAGCGCCGCACCCTCGGCCCCGACCACCCCGACGTGGCGCTGACGCTGAACAACCTGGCCGCCCTCACCGCCGAGCGCGGGGAGGGCGAGCAGTTCAGGCGTGCCAGCCGCCGTCCATGGTCAGGTTGACCGCATTGACGGCGAGGTTCCGCAGGAGGAAGACGGACGCGTCGACAGCCGCGCACGCGGCAGGTGGGAATCGCCGTCCTTCAGGGCGGCGAGGATGTCAAGGCTCCGCGCCCGCCGGGGTGAGGGGGACGGGGACGCGCTCGACGCGGATGGACAGCACCTCGTCACGGGGGACGACGACCTCGTAGGCGCCGTGGTCGACCATCCAGTAGCCCAGGGCCTCGGCCTTCATTCCGCTGTGCCCGGTGTAGGCGATGTGCAGGCTCTCCTCGCCGTTCTCCTCGGAGACGTCGAGGACCAGGCACGGCTCTCCGCCGAACGCGCCGACCGTGCGGACGAGCACCAGCCATTCGAGGTCCTCGCGGGCCACGACCGCCCGCCAGTAGCCCGAGGCCGCCTCGAAGCCCTCCTGGGCCTCCTCGTGGAACAGCACCACGTCGGAGCTGCCCGGGCCGAGGGCGGCGGCGTACGTACGGCCGGCGTAGCGGGCGGCGAACCCGGAGGCCACCGGTTCGATCTCGGGGCTCATGAGGCGGGCCGCCAGGTCAGCCCGTCGTAGCGGCCGAAGAGGCGCTCCGCGTCGGCGGTCACGTGGAAGATCTCGGCACCCGCCGGGATCGGCATGGGCGCGGTGTGGAACTGCGGCACGACGTGCTCGCGCGAGGTGGTGAAGCCGTTTCCGGCAAAAGGGGGTGAATCGTTCCAGTCGCCGCCCATGTGGGGGCCGTACGGGACGACGTACGCGTCTATGTCGCGGGCGAACCAGCGCATCAGATAGATCTCCGGGACCGTGGCGGTCAGTTCCGAACCTTCGAACCCCAGGTCGAGACCGGCGAAGAGCGACGCCGGGGTGGTCAGCCGGGCGCAATCCTGAACGCGGTAGACGTATCCCGAGATCACGGTGCGTCTGCCGGCCAGATAGGGCACGAGCAGCCGAGGTGGTATGACCTTCTGCATCTGCGTTCTACGCCCGGGTGCCTCACTCACGGTCGGCATTTTACGATCTGCCGGCCTGGAGCCGCCGGTGTTCCAGGCACGGTAGGGCATTCCGGGTGGCAATCGTGATCTGAGGGTCGATCTCGACCGTCTGGACGGCGGGCGTCGGGCCGAGTTCGGCGCGGACCACCCCCATGGGGTCGACCAGCATGCTCCGGCCGATCCCGAAGCCGTCGCGCGCCTCGGGGTTCGGCGCCTGGCCCACGGCCGCGACCCAGGTGGTGTTCTCGATCGCCCGGGCCCGCACCAGGGTCGTCCAGTGCTCCTCCTTCATCGGCCCCGACCCCCACGCGGCGATCACCGCGAACAGTTCGGCCCCCTGGTCCACCAGGGCCCGGGCCAGCTCCGGGAAGCGGATGTCGTAGCAGGTGACCAGGCCCACCCGGAGCCCGGCCAGCTCCACCACCGTCGGCGTGTCGCCCGGGATGACCAGCTCGGACTCGCGGGCGCCGAAGGAGTCGAAGAGGTGGATCTTCCGGTAGGTCGCCTCGATCGTTCCCGAGGGGCCGATGGCGACCGTGGTGTTGTGGACCCTGCCGTCGCCGGGCTCGAAGGTCCCGGCGATCACCGCCAGGCCGTGCGCCCGCGCCGACTCGGCCAGCCCGCTGACGAAGGGCCCGTCCAGCGGCTCGGCGAGATCGGTGATCCGCTTGCCGTACCGGGTGAGCGTGGCCTCCGGGAGGACGGCCAGGCCGGCGCCGGCCGCGGCGGCGGCTTCGAGGGCCTCACGGGCGCGGTCCAGGTTGGCGGCGGGCTCCGTGGAGACCGGGATCTGGCACAGGGCGATGCGTGTCACGGATGTGACCCTACCCGTCGGTTTGGTACTTGTTCCATCCACGTGAGGCTCCGCCACGCCCATTCCAGCGGCCCGTACCTGAACCTGGCCAGCCACATCCGGCTGAACGCGATCTGGAACGCCAGCACGGCCGCCGCGAGCGCCGGCACGGAGATCCCGGTCGGGTCCGCGGCGAGCAGCGGCAGGGAGAGCAGGATGATCGGGGTGCTCATCAGGTAGTTGGTCAGCGCCATCCGCCCGAGCGGGCTCAGCGCCGTCAGCAGCGGTTCGCGCAGCCGGGTCCGGAGCAGGAGCAGCAGCCCGGTGCAGTACGCGGTGGCGGCGGCCAGCCCGGCGGCCGGGTAGGTCCCCCGGTAGAAGAGCGAGAAGTCGCTCATGGTGCGGATCCACAGCCAGGTGAGCACCGCCCCCAGCACCGCGCTCACCAGGAACACCGGCGGCAGCAGCCGCTCGGGGGGCGCGTACTCCATCAGCGCCATCCCCAGCGCGAACAGGCCGGGGATGAGGAGCACCCCACCCCCCTGGTGCACCGCCCACACGGTCAGGGCCACCCCGAGCACCAGCACCGCGAACCGGGGGGCGAAGGAGGCGGGCAGCAGGACCAGCACCCCGAAGATCGCGTACGGCAGGAGCACCTCGCCCGAGTTGACGACCTGGTGGACCAGCCCGAAGCCCGCCAGCGCCACCAGTCTGCGCAGCAGCACGGCCCGGGGCTGCTCGGTCCGCTCGGCCGCCGACCTCAGGAACAGCACGAAGCTCAGCCCGAACAGGAACGAGAAGATCGGATAGAACCGGCTCTGCAACAGGTTCTCGACCGCCCAGTCGACCATGCCGCGCTCGTGCGGCTTCAGGGGCCCACGCGCGTGCTGCCAGGTGTTGACCACCATGATCCCGCACACCGCGAAGCCCCGGAGCGCGTCGAGCTCGTGAAGTCTTCGGGTCATAGAAACTAGACGTACCACCACGCGACGAATCCCGCATAGGCGAACGCGGCGGCGGGGGCGGTCCGCCGCCCCCCCCGGGAGTCCCCGCGAGGCGGGCCCGGCGGGCCCGGCCGGTCCCGTGACCGCGGCGGCGCCTTCCGGATCGGCCGTCTCCGCGGCCGGGCGCGTCGGGTAGTCCGGGCGGCCGTTTCCGCCGGTCGCCGCCCGACGACTCCGGGTGGGCCGGGCGCCACGCCGCCCGCTTCGGCGTGGCGCGCGTCGACCACGTCACCCGGGGCCGGTCACCACTGCTCCCGCGGTGTCATGCGGACGGGAAGCCGCCGGTCGCCGAGGGCGGTGTGGACGGCCTCGGCCAGCCGGGTGTACTCCGCGGCCCTGCCGGAACTCGCCCGGTAGGCCAGCCCGATGGTGCGGCCCGGCGCCGGGGCCCGGAAACGACGCAGTGCCAGCCGCACGTGCTTGCCCGTCTCCACCGGCACCGCCGACTCCGGGATCAGGGTCACCCCGAGGCCGCCCACGACCAGGTGGACCAGCGTCGGCAGGCTGGTCGCGTAGGTCGCCGCCGTGGCCCGCGCGCCGACCTCGCGGCAGATGTCCATCGCCTGCTCCCGCAGGCAGTGCCCCTGGTTGAGCAGGACGATGTCCAGGTCTTTGAGCACGTCGCGGGTGAGTGGCCCGGTTCCGCGCGCCAGCGGGTGCTCCTCCGGTACGGCGAGCAGGAAGTCCTCCTCGTAGAGGGGCACGTCGACCAGCCCGGACGCCTCGGTCGGCAGCGCCAGCAGCACCAGGTCCAGGCGGCCCTCGCGCAGCTCCTCCAGGATCGTCTCGGTCTTCGCCTCGTGCACGGTCAGCTTGAGCCGGGGGAACCTCCGCGAGAACATCGGCAGCAGCGCCGGGAGCACGTACGGCGCCACCGTGGGGATCACCCCCATGTGCACCGGGGTGCTGAACGGTTCCCGGCTGTGCGCCGCCTCGCCGACCAGGTCCTCCACCGCCTTGAGGACCCGCGCGGCGTGCACCGCCACCCGCTCGCCGGCCGGGGTCAGCAGCACCTTCCTGGTGGTACGTTCCAGTAACTGTGTGTGCAGGGTCTCCTCCAGCGCCGAGACCGCGCTTGACAGGGCCGACTGGCTCATCCGGAGCGAGACGGCCGCCTCCCGGAAGTGGAGATGGTCGGCCACCGCGAGGAAGGCACGCAGCTGGGCGAGGGTGGGCGCGGGATCACTGATAGGAAACACCTCTCAGAGTCGTCTGCCGGATCGATTTAGTGGATCAATGGTAAGTGCGAGAGAGTGGATCCCGACAACGACGTCCTCCCGAAAGGAGATCCGGACTTGCTCACCGTCGGTGACCAGTTCCCCGAGTTCGAGTTGACCGCCTGCGTCGCTTTGGACGCGGACAAGGCCTTCGCGGAGATCAACCACAAGACCTACGAGGGCAAGTGGAAGGTCTACTTCGCCTGGCCGAAGGACTTCACTTTCGTCTGCCCCACCGAGATCGCCGAGTTCGGCCGCCTGAACGAGGAGTTCGCCGACCGCGACGCCCAGGTCCTGGGCTTCTCCGTCGACTCGGAGTACGTCCACCACGCCTGGCGCAAGAACCACCCCGACCTGCGTGACCTGCCCTTCCCGATGCTGTCGGACGTCAAGCGGGAGCTCTCCCAGGCGCTCGGCATCCTCGGCAAGGACGGCGTGGCCCAGCGCGCCACCTTCATCGTGGACCAGAACAACGAGATCCAGTTCACGATGGTGACCGCGGGCTCGGTCGGCCGCAACGTCAAGGAAGTCCTCCGCGTCCTCGACGCGCTCCAGTCGGACGAGCTCTGCCCGTGCAACTGGAACAAGGGCGAGGCCGGTCTGAACGCGCAGCAGCTGCTGGCCGGGGTCTGATGTCGATCGACAACCTCAAGAGCGCCCTTCCCGACTTCGCGAAGGACATCAAGCTCAACCTGGGATCCCTGGTCACCACCTCCTCGCTGAGCGAGCAGCAGCTCTGGGGGACGCTGCTCGCCTGCGCGCTGGCCACCAGGTCGGCCCGCGTGATCGCCGAGGTCTCCGCCGAGGCGGCCGACATCCTGTCCGCCGAGGCGTTCAGGGCCGCTCGCGGCGCTGCCGCGATCATGGCGATGAACAACGTCTACTACCGGTCCATGCACCTGATCGGTGACGAGACGTACGAGACCATGCCGGCCAAGCTGCGCATGACGATCATCGGCAACCCGGGCGTCGAGAAGCTCGACTTCGAGCTCTGGTCGCTGGCGGTCTCCGCGATCGGCGGCTGCGGCCGGTGCCTGGAGTCGCACGAGCGGGTGTTGCGCGAGTCGGGCATGTCCCGCGAGCAGATCCAGGAAGGGATCAAGATCGCGGCGGTCGTCAACGCCGTCGCGACGGTCCTCGAGTCCGAGGCGGCCCTGGCCGCGGTCTGACCGGAGAGCGCGGGCGCGGGCCCCGGTCCGGGTCGCGGGGTGGTTTCCGCTCCGGCCGGCTCCGGTCGTGGCCGGTCCCGTCTCCCGTCACCGGAAAGGGCGGGCACCCTCCATGGGTGCCCGCCCTTTTCCCGCGTCGGGGTGCTTTCCCGCGTCCGAGGGGCACCCTCCCGGGACGCGCCGGGGGACCTCGCCTCAGGCGTCGTCGCTCTCGGCGAGGGTCTGGTAGGCGGGCCGCAGGAGATCCGGGATCGGGACGCGCCGTGCCGCGAGCGGCGGCGGGTCGAGGGCACGCAGCAGCAGGTCGGGCGGCGTGCCGGGCAGTCCCGTCCGCTCCCGCAGGCGGGCCGGCGAGACGCCCGGCTCGTAGAAGTCCGCCAGCCGGTCGGCGAACGGCGTATCGGCCACGTCGAACAGCCCCGGGCCGCCCGCGCCACCCGCGTCGTCGGCGGCCCCGCCGCCCGCCTCGCGGAGGGCGGCGAGCAGGGCGTCCCTGGCCATGCCCCGCCAGGCCAGCACCAGGAACGGATCGTCGTCGAACGCCTCGGCCAGCACGTACAGCACGGCCGACAGGTGCTTGCAGGGGAAGCCCCAGTCGGGACACGAGCAGTCCATGTCCAGGCCGCGCTGATCCGGGAAGAGCGGCAGGCCGCACCCGCGGAAGACGGCCTCGATCTCCGGCGGCATCTCCCCGGCGAGCAGCTTGGCCCGGTAGAGGGCCTGCGCGGCCAGCGCAACGGTGAGGTCGCGCCACTGGCCGGCGTCGTAGGCCGCGATCCCCACCCTGACCCGGTAGGGAGTGCGCCGGGACCCCTGAACCCGCGCCGTGACCAGCCCCGGGCCGATCTCCAGGCCGAGGACCTGGCCGGAGCGCGCGTACGAGCGCCCCCGGCCGAGCCGGCCTTTGTCGCAGACGCGCTCAAGGATGTCGACGAACCGGCGCGACCACCACCGCTCGCCGATCGAGCCCCGCGTGCTGCGCGCCCGGATGCCGCCCTCGACCCGGATGGGCCGGGAGGGCTCGAACCAGCCTGTCCCGCTCATGAGACGGCCTCCGGCCCGAGGCGGAACAGCTCGCGCAGCCGGTCGGTGGACAGGCCGGTGATCCACTCTTCTCCGGTGCCGACGACGCTCTCGGCGAGCGCCTGCTTGCGCTCGATCATCTCGTCGATCCGCTCCTCCAGGGTGCCGACGCAGATGAACTTCCTGACCTGCACGTTCTTCGTCTGGCCGATCCGGAAGGCCCGGTCGGTCGCCTGGTTCTCCACGGCGGGGTTCCACCACCGGTCCACGTGCACGACATGGCCGGCCGCGGTCAGGTTGAGCCCGGTGCCCGCCGCCTTGAGCGAGAGCAGGAACAGCATCGGCTCGTCGTCGTGCTGGAACCGCTCCACCAGGGCGTCGCGCCGCTTCTTCGGCAGGCCCCCGTGCAGCCAGAGCACCGGGCGGCCCAGATGCGCCGAGAGGTACGGCTGGAGCAGCGCGCCGAACTCGGCGTACTGCGTGAACACCAGGGCCTTGTCACCCTCGCCGACGATCTCCTCGGCCAGCTCCTCCAGCCGGGCCAGCTTGCCCGACCGGCCCGCCAGCCGCGACCCGTCCTTGAGCAGGTGCGCCGGGTGGTTGCAGACCTGCTTGAGCTTCGCCATGGCGGCGAGCACGTTTCCCCGCCGCTCGATGCCCTCGCTGTCGGCGATCTTGCTCATCATGTCCTCGACCACGGCCTGGTAGAGGGTGGCCTGCTCGGGCGTGAGGTTGCACCAGACCTTCATCTCCATCTTCTCCGGCAGATCGGAGATGATCGCCTTGTCGGTCTTGAGGCGCCGCAGCACGAACGGCCCGGTGGCACGCCGGAGCGCCGCGGTCGCCACCTCGTCGCCGTGCCGCTCGATCGGCTCCTGGTAGCGCTCCCGGAACGCCCTGGCCGAGCCGAACAGCCCGGGGTTGCAGAACTCCAGGAGCGACCAGAGGTCCGCCAGGTGGTTCTCGACCGGCGTGCCGGTCAGCGCGAACCTGCTCCTCGCCGGGAGCGACCGTACGGCCTGCGCCTGCCGGGCGGCGCTGTTCTTGATGGCCTGCGCCTCGTCGCAGACGACTCTCGCCCAGTCGAAGCCGGCCAGGACCTCCCGGTCCCGCAGGGCGGTGCCGTACGTGGTGAGGACGAGATCCGCCCGCTCCACCCGCCGGGCCAGCTCCTCCCCGCGCAGCCGGGCGGCGCCGTGGTGCAGGTAGACGTCCAGCGACGGGGCGAACCGGGCGGCCTCCTTCTGCCAGTTGCCGAGCAGGGACATCGGGCAGACCAGCAGCGTCGGCCCCGGCCGGGGGCCCGTCGCGTGCCCGTCGCGCTCGTCGAGCAGCAGGGACAGGGTCTGGGCGGTCTTGCCGAGACCCATGTCGTCGGCGAGGATGCCGCCGAGCCCGATCTCCGACATGAAAGCGAGCCAGGAGAGCCCGCGCTCCTGGTACGGCCGGAGCGTCCCGTGGAAACCGGCCGGGGTCGAGGTCGGTTCGAGGCGGCGGTCGGCCTCGCCGGACAGCAGGTCGCCGAGGAGGCCGTCGGCGTCCACCCCGACGAGGGGCAGTTCGTCGTCGCCGCCGTGGACGACCTCCTGGATCACCTCGCCGACCGTCATCTCGCCCGCCCGGCGCCGCTCCATCGCCTTCAGCGCGGCGCCGAGCTGCCGGTCGTCCAGCTCGACCCAGCGGCCCCGCACCCGGACCAGCGGCACCTTGAGCCTGGCCAGCTCGGCCAGTTCCTCCTCGCTGATCGTCTCGTCGCCGATCGCCAGGTCCATGCGGAAGTCCACGAGCCGGTGCAGCCCGAACCCCTGGTCGGCGGCGGCTCCCGGGCCGGTCTTCCTGGTGTGGGCGGTGAGCCTGAGCCCGAGCCTCGTCCGGCCCGCCCAGGCGGGCAGTTGCACGCCGAACCCGGCCGCCTGCAGGAGCGGGGCGGCGTGGCGGAGGAACGCGAACGCGCCCGCCGTGTCGAGGACGAGCTCCGACGGCCGGGGACCGCGCAGCGCCTCCTCCACCTCGGGGTAGAGCCGGGCCGCCCGGCCGAGCCCCGCGAGCAGCGCCTCGTCGGGGCGACCGGGCAGGCCGGGCGCGGTCTCGCCCGCCCAGACGAGCGGCGCGGGAAGGTAGAGGCTCGGATCCTCCGACGACTGGACGGCGAACTCCACCCGCCAGCGGGAGCGGTCGTCCGGGCCGTCGTCCCGGGGCGGCGCCGGTCGGCCGCCGTACTCCGCGACGAGGTCGCCGCCCGGTCCGGGACCGGTTCCGGGGGCGGGCTCGGGGAGGCTCCCGGGGTCGTGTTCGGGCTCGGTCAGGCGGAAGCACACCCTGACCGGGCCGTCGAGCCGGTGCGCCGACCTGAACCACTCCCGGAGCGGCTCGGCCACCTTGTCCGCCGCGGCACGGGTCAGGCCGGGAAGCGCGGCGTCCTCTCCGGTGAGGGCGACCAGCCAGCGGTCGATCAGCGGGCCGCGCGGCCCCGGCCGGCGGCCGCCGAGCAGGCGGTCGGGGAGCGCCCGCCGCACGGCCGCGTCGGCCAGGCAGGCCAGGGCCTCGATCAGCACGTGTGCCGAGGGCCGCTCCTCGGCGACGGCCCGGCAGACCGGGGGCGCCGCGGCGGCGAGCTCGCCGATGCGGGCGGCGTAGGGGCCGGTCAGCACCGGCCGCCACCGCGCCGCGTGGCCGTCGCCCTCGGCGACGAGCTGGGGCAGCACCCGGCCGCGGCGGACCAGGGCGCGGGCGTACGCCGCGACGACGGCGAGGTACCGCAGGGAGGCCCCGGGCAGCGGCGCCCGCGGACCCCCGCCCGCGGACCCACCGGGTTCGCGCGTCTCCCCGGGGGGCTCGCCGGGTTCGCGTGTCTCCCCGGGGAACTCGTCGGGCTCGTACGCCTCCGCGGGGAGGTGGGCGATCCCGTCGACGTGGCCGAGCAGGTCCAGCGCCGCGCCCGGCTCGACCAGCAGGGCGGGCACCCGCCAGGAGCCGATCTTCGGCTGCCGCGCGGCGACCTCCATCCCGGACTCGGGGGAGGGGAGCGGGCTCCGCGCCGAACCGGGCAGGAGCAGGACGAGCTCCTCCACGACGGCCTTGGCCACGGCCGCCGCCGCGGCGTCCCCCCAGAGCTCCAGGGCGTCGAGCAGATCCGCCGCCGGGGCCGCGAACGGGTGCGGGCGGACCTTCGCCCGGGAGGCGCTCACGGTGGGCCCGGCCGGATCCTCCGCCCAGAGCGCCAGCCTGTCACCCACCCAGGCTCCGTGAACCACCAGCACCGCCACGCCCCCTCACCGCGCTTTCCGAGAAACGTAACAGCTCCGGGCTCGGGCGGGTTCTTCACCAGGAAAGATACGAACGCCCCAACCTGATGGCATCACTCTGCGAAAGAGAACCGCAACGAGATGTAAGCATGTATATGCTCCCGGCGGTGGTATCACAGTGATACCTAATCCACCATACGATGGGAGCATGGCGATGACATTGCGGCTTTCCGATGAGCAGACCGATGCCCTCCGACGGCGTGCGGAGAGGGAAGGGCGGAGCATGCAGCAGGTGGTGCTGTCCGCCGTGGACGAATACCTGGCGCGTCATTCCGATGACGAGGAAGTTCACCGGCTCGGGGTAGAGGTCGTGCGCCGGTGGAAGCCCGTTCTGGACCGGCTTGCCGAATGATCCGTCATCTCACGCTGGAGCAGGTTCTTGATCTCGCCGAGCTGGCCATCGGGGCCACGCCGGAGCTCCGCGACCTGGGTCTCCTCGATTCCGCTGTGCACAGGCCGCAGGCGGCCATGTTCGGGCAGGAAGCGTATCCGGACCTGTTCACCAAAGCCGCGGCCCTGATCCATTCGCTGGCCACCAACCATCCGTTCGTGGATGGAAACAAGCGTGTGGCCTGGGTGGCGACGGTTGTCTTCCTGGCATGGAACGGGCGGACGGTCGACACCGGCGATGACGAGGCCTACGACTTTGTCATCGCCGTCGCTTCGGGCAAGCTCACCGAGGTCGACGAGATCGCCGATGTGCTCCGCGGCTTCGCCGCACCCGCTCGGCGGTGATGGTCCGACCGGCCGGAAGCGGCCGGTGGGCTCGTACGACGGGCCGGATCCGCCGCGCGTCGTGGTCGCGGCGAGCGGCGGCGGGCCCGCGGCTACGCTGGAGCGCGTGAGCGATCCTCTGGTGGCGCGGATGCGCGAGTTCGGCACGACGATCTTCGCCGAGATGTCGGCGCTGGCCGTACGGACAGGCTCGATCAACCTGGGGCAGGGTTTCCCCGACACCGACGGGCCCGCGGCGATGCTGGAGCGCGCGGTGTCGGCGATCCGCGACGGCTTCAACCAGTACCCGCCGGGCCCCGGCGTCCCCGAGCTGCGCCGGGCCGTCTCCGAGCACCGCAAGGCCCACTACGGCCTCGACTACGACCCCGACGGCGAGGTCCTCGTCACCGTCGGCGCCACCGAGGCCATCGCGGCGGCGATCCTCGCGCTGTGCGAGCCCGGCGACGAGGTGATCGCCTTCGAGCCGTACTACGACTCCTACGCCGCCTCCGTGGCCCTGGCCGGGGCGGTGCTCCGCCCGGTCACCCTGCGCCCGGCCGAGGGCCGCTTCACCTTCGACCCCGCCGAGCTGCGCGCCGCCGCCGGGCCGCGCACCCGGGCGATCCTGGTCAACTCCCCGCACAACCCCACCGGCACGGTCTTCACCCGCGCGGAGCTGGAGGAGATCGCCCTGCTGTGCCGGGAGCGCGACCTGGTCGCCGTGACCGACGAGGTCTACGAGCACCTCACCTTCGACGGCGTCGAGCACATCCCGCCGGCCACGCTGCCCGGCATGCGCGAGCGCACCGTGATGATCTCCTCGGCGGGCAAGACCTTCTCGGTCACCGGCTGGAAGACGGGCTGGATCTGCGCCCCGCCCGAGTTCGTCCGCGCCGTCCAGACCGTCAAGCAGTTCCTCACCTTCACCGCCGCCGCGCCCTGGCAGCTCGCCGTCGCCCACGGCCTGCGCCACGAGCTCGACTGGGTCTCCGCGCTCCGCGCGGACCTGCAGTCCAAGCGCGACCGCCTGGCCGCCGGGCTGACCGCGGCGGGCTTCGACGTCTACCGCCCCCAGGGCACCTACTTCGTGCAGACCGACATCCGCCCGCTCGGCTTCGCCGACGGCCTCGCCCTGACCCGCGAGCTGCCGTCCCTGGCGGGCGTGGTCGCCATCCCCACCCAGGTCTTCTACGCCCACCCGGAGCGGGGGAGTCACTTCGTCCGCTTCGCCTTCTGCAAGAAGGACGAGGTCATCGACGAGGCGGTCCGGCGCCTGACCCGGCTCGGCGAGGCGGGCGGCCCGGCCGCGTAGGCCCGGCGGGCGTCGCCGGAGCGTCCGGCGCGGCCTCCGGCTGACGTCGCCCGCGGCACCGCGGGCGGCCGCGTCGCGGGTCGCGGTGTGTCACCCGCGGTGCCGCCGGCGGCCGTGGTGCCGTGGCCCGCAGCGCGGGCACTCGCCGGTCGCCGGTCGCCGGTCGCCGTGTCACCGGGTGGCCGTGTGATCACCCGTCGTGTCATCAGCCGGGAATCGATCTCCGTGCGTGTAGCTTCTGCTACGGAGAGTAGCCGTCGGGCGCGCTCACGGGAGCAGTGCGCGTGGTGGCGGGCGGGCCGGAGCGGGAGGCGGGTTCCCCTCCGGTGACGCCCGTGGCTCTCCGTCCCCGTAGAACGCATGAAGGAGAGCAAGAGTGATGCGACGGAAGTTCAGGATGTCGGCGTCGTTGGCGGCGGTCACGCTCGGTTGCGCGGCTCTCGTCTCCGCTCCGGCGGAGGCCTCGACCTCGACGTCCACTCCCTGGGGGCCGATCCGCACGCACAGCAACTGGCGTTGCCTGGACGCCGACCTCAACACCATCGGCCCCAACGGGACGAGGGTGCAGCTGTGGGACTGCAACGGCTGGGCCAACCAGTCCTGGACCTATGACGTGACCAGCCACACGATCCGCAGCAGGAAGAACGGGCGCTGCCTGGACGCCGACCTCAACACCATCGGGTCGAACGGCACGAAGGTGCAGCTGTGGGACTGCAACGGCTGGGCCAACCAGAAGTGGATCTACGACGCGGTCAGCCACACGATCTACAGCCTCGCCAACGGGCGTTGCCTGGACGCCGACCTCAACACCATCGGGTCGAACGGCACGAGGGTGCAGCTGTGGGACTGCAACGGCTGGGCCAACCAGAAGTGGACGCTCTGACGATCATCGCGGCCCGCGCGTGCGGCGCGGGCGGCGTCCGGCCACGGTGACCCGATCGGCCGGGACCGGGGGCCGTCCGGAAGGGCGGCCCCCGCGTGCGAGACCCCGCGGGCGCCGTCCCCCCGGGAAAGGCCGGCGGTCTCACGCCGGTCCTCGGGCCGCGGTGCCGGACGCTCGCCGGACCGCCGGGCGTCATCGAGCTCCGGGTCGTACGCGAACGCGAGGCCGGGAGAGGACGACGCGGCGAGACACCCGGGCCTGTCTCATCGGCCGGACCTGGCCGGCCCGCTGGACTCGCGCGGCACCAGTTCGTAGCGGAGGCCCTCCTCCGTGCGCGGCGCCGGTTCACCGCGGACGAGGGCGAGCAGGGACA
>NZ_BAAAVI010000041.1:0-83269 GCF_039534445.1 Streptosporangium fragile
AGCTCTTCCTGCCCGGCGAGCCTGCGGCCGGTGCCCGGCGCCCCGCGGTGGGGGATCCCGGGGGCGTTCCGGGCGTCGGTCCGCTCCCCCGGGTCGCAGCCGGAGTCCACGCGCGAGGTGGTGTCGCCGATCCGCAGCAGGGGGCCTTCGACGGTGGTTCCCTCGAAGGCCACGAACGCGGACGCGCCGTCGCGCTTCTGCGGCGGGCCGGCCGCGGTCAGCGCAGGAAGGCGGCGGCCACGCCGGCGTCGACCGGGATGTGCAGCCCCGTGGTCTGGGTCAGCTGGGTCAGCTGGAAGACCGCGCCGGCGATGTGCTCGGGCAGCACCTCCCGCTTCAGCAGCGTGCGCTGCGCGTAGTACTCGCCCAGCTTCTCCTCCTCGACCCCGTACACCGCCGCCCGGTTGGCTCCCCACCCGGAGGCGAAGATCCCCGAGCCGCGCACCACCCCGTCGGGGTTGATGCCGTTGACCCGGATCCCGTACTGGCCCAGTTCCGCGGCGAGCAGGCGCACCTGGTGCGCCTGGTCGGCCTTGGCGGCGCCGTAGGCGACGTTGTTCGGCCCGGCGAACACCGCGTTCTTGGAGGCGATGTAGACGATCTCCCCGCCCATGCTCTGGTCGATCATGACCCGGGCGCTCTCCCGGGAGACCAGGAAGGAGCCGCGGGCCATCACGTCGTGCTGCAGGTCCCAGTCGGCGACGGAGGTCTCCAGCAGCGAGCGCGACAGCGAGAGCCCGGCGTTGTTGACCACCAGGTCCACGCCGCCGAAGGCCAGCACCGCCGCCCTGACGGCCGCGATCACCTGGGCCTCGTCGGTGACGTCCACCGCCACCGCGACCGCGACGTCCTCGACCCGGTAGGCCTTGGCTCCGATCTCGGCGGCGACCTTCTCCGCGGCGGCGAGGTCACGGTCGGCGACCACCACGCACGCCCCTTCCGCGGCGAGCTTGCGGGCGGTGGCCGCGCCGATGCCCGAGCCGCCGCCGGTGATCAGGGCGACGCGGGTGGCCAGCGGCTTGGGCGCCGGCATCCGGCGCAGCTTGGCCTCCTCCAGCTCCCAGTACTCGATGCGGAACTTCTCGGACTCCTCGATCGGCGCGTACGTCGACAGCGCCTCGGCCCCGCGCATCACGTTGATGGCGTTGACGTAGAACTCCCCGGCCACCCGGGCGGTCTGCTTGTCCTTGCCGAAGGAGAACATGCCCACGCCGGGGACGAGCACGATCGCCGGGTCCGCGCCGCGCATCGCGGGCGACTCGGGCGTGGCGTGCCGGTTGTAGTAGGCCGCGTACTCCTCGCGGTAGGCGGCGTGCAGCTCGCCCAGCCGGGTGACGACGTCGTCGAGCGGCGCGTCGGCGGGCAGGTCCAGCACCAGCGGGGCGACCTTGGTGCGCAGGAAGTGGTCGGGGCACGAGGTGCCCAGCGCCGCGAGCCGCGGGTGCTCGGCCCGGGAGAGGAACTCCAGCACCTCGTCCGTGGCGGTGTAGTGCCCCACCTGCGGCGCGTCGGTGGAGGCCAGGCCGCGGATCACCGGGAACAGCGCGGCGGCGCGGGCCAGCCGCTCGTCCTCCGGCAGCGGCTCGTAGCCGGGCTTGACCGGCCCGAACGGGTCGGCCTTGCCGTGCTCGGCGATGTAGGCCTCGGCGGTGCGGATGATCCACAGCGAGTTGGCCTCGCACTCCTCCGAGGTGTCGCCCCAGGCGGTGATGCCGTGCCCGCCCAGGATGCACCCGATCGCCTGCGGGTTGGCCTTCTTGATCGCGGCGATGTCGAGGCCCAGCTGGAAGCCTGGGCGCCGCCACGGCACCCACACCACCCGCTCGCCGAAGATCCGCGTGGTGAGCTCCTCGCCGTCGGCGGCGGTGGCGATCGCGATGCCCGCGTCCGGGTGCAGGTGGTCCACGTGCGCGGCCTCGACGAGGCCGTGCATGGCGGTGTCGATCGACGGCGCCGCCCCGCCCTTGCCGAAGGCGCAGAAGTCGAACGCGGCGACCATCTCGTCCTCGCGCTCCACGCCCGGGTAGACGCCGGTCAGCGCGCGCAGCCGGTCCAGGCGCAGCACCGCCAGCCCGGCCTCGGTCAGCGTGCCCAGGTCCCCTCCGGAGCCCTTGACCCACATCAGCTCCACGTCGGAGCCGGTGACCGGGTCCTTGGCCGTGCCCTTGGCCGAGGCGTTTCCTCCCGCGAAGTTCGTGTTACGCGGATCGGCGCCCAGCGCGTGCGAGCGTCCCAGCAGCTTCTCAACCGGCGAAGTCATGAAATATCCCCCAACGAATCAACCGTGATCTCGGAATGCGAGGCGCAGGTCTCAGGCGCCCCAGCCGGCCTGGGTACCGCCGACCCGCTCGGCGGCGATCTTCTCGAAGTAGCCCGAACGCGCGTAGGCGGCCATCGGGTCGGGGTCCAGCCCCTGCTCGGCGCGCACCTCCGCCAGGAGGGGGCGCACATCGGTGTTGTAGGCGTCCATGAAGACCGCGTTGGCGCCGAGCACGTCACCGGCGGCCTGCGCGGCCGACAGCGCCTCCCGGTCGACCAGCAGCGCCTTGGCCGTGGCCTCCTGGATGTTCATCACCGACCGGATCTGGCCGGGGATCTTCGCCTCGATGTTGTGGCACTGGTCCAGCATGAACGCCACATCCTCGGTGTACCCGCCGCCGCGGATCACCTCGAACATGATGCGGAAGAGCTGGAACGGGTCGGCCGCCCCGGCCATCAGGTCGTCGTCGGCGTAGAAGCGGGAGTTGAAGTCGAACCCGCCGAGCTTCCCCTCACGCAGCAGGAACGCCACGATGAACTCGATGTTGGTGCCCGGCGCGTGGTGCCCGGTGTCCACCACCACCTGCGCCTTCGGGCCCAGCTTGACGCAGTGGGCGTAGGCGGTCCCCCAGTCGGGCACGTCGGTGGTGTAGAAGGCCGGCTCGAAGAGCTTGTACTCCAGCAGGAACCGCTGGTCGTCGCCCAGCCGGTCGTAGACCTCGGCCAGCGCCTCGGCCAGCCGGTCCTGCCGGGCGCGGATGTCGTCCTGACCGGGGTAGTTCGTGCCGTCGGAGAACCACAGCTTGAGCGTGTCCGAGCCGGTGGCGTCCATGATGTCGACGCACTCCAGCAGGTGGTCGGTCGCCTTGCGGCGCACCCGCGGGTCCGGGTTGGTCACGCTGCCCAGCATGTAGTCGTCGTCCTGGAAAACGTTGGAGTTGATCGCGCCGATCCGCACGCCCAGGTTCGACGCGTGCGCGGCCAGGTCGGCGTAGTCGTCGACCTTGTCCCACGGGATGTGCAGCGCCACACTCGGCGCGGCCCCCGTGAAGGCGTGCACCTGGGCGGCGTCGGCCAGCTTCTCGTACGGGTCCCGCGGCACACCCCGCTGGGCGAACACCTTGAACCTGGTGCCGCTGTTGCCGTACGCCCAGGACGGGGTCTCGATGGCCTGCGCCCTCAGGGCGGCCTTGATGTCGCTCATCGAAGCTCCGGGGCGGCCACCGGCGTCAGCCGTGGCGGCCCCTCCTCCTATTCTTCCTGATCCGGTAAGGATGCGCGTGGTCACGATGACCGGGAGCTCCCGACGTGCGGGTCGGCAGGTCCCGCCGGGTGGCGCGGCGCGCGGTTCACGCGCGCCGCGCCCGGGGCGTCCGTCAGAAGTCGAACTGGTCGATGTTGCTCTTGTCGAAGACGAAGGGCGGGCCGAGGATGATCTCGCCGTCCTTGCCGATGGTCCGCTCGCCGAGCTTGCCGGCCTTGAGCACCTCGCCCTCGGCGCCGGTGATCTGGCCCGAGGCCAGCGCGGCGGCCGCGTAGGAGGCCAGGTAGCCCAGGTCCTTGGGGTTCCACAGGGCGAACTTCTCGACCGTGCCGTCCTTGACGAACTGGCGCATCTGGTTCGGGGTGCCCAGGCCGGTCAGCACGACCTTGCCCTTGTACTTGGAGCCGGAGATGTAGCGGGCCGCGGCCGAGATGCCGACCGTGGTGGGCGAGATGATGCCCTTCAGGTCCGGGTAGGCCTGCAGCAGACCCTGGGTCTCCTGGAAGGACTTCTGGTCGTCGTCGTCACCGTAGGCGACCTTGACGAGCTTCATGTCCTTGTACTCGGGCTTGGTGAGCTCGTCCTTCATGAACTCGATCCAGGTGTTCTGGTTCGTCGCGTTCGCCGTCGCCGACAGGATCGCGATCTCACCCTTGCCGTCGATCATCTCGGACAGGAGCTTGACCTGGCTGCGGCCGATCTCCTCGGAGTTGGCCTGGTTGATGAAGAGGTCGCGGCAGTCCTTGGAGGCGTCCGAGTCATACGAGACGATCTTGACACCCTTGCTGCGGGCCTGCTGGAGCGGGCCGCACACCGCGTTGGCGTCGTTGGCCGCGATCAGGATCGCGTCGTGCCCCTGCTGGGTCAGCGTGTTGATGTACGACACCTGCGAGGAGGCCGAGGCGTCCGACGGGCCGACCTCCTTGGCCTCACCCTTGAACTCGGCCGCCGCCTCGATGCCCGCCTTGTCGACGATGGTCTCGTACGGGTTGTTGATCTGCTTGGGCAGGAAGGCGATCTTCAGGCCCTCCTTGATCGGCGCGTTCGGGTTGGCCGTGGCCGGGGCCGAGGAGGCGGGGGCGGCCGGGGCGGCCGAGCTCGCCGAGTCCTTGGTGGTGCCGCCGCCGCAGGCGACGAGTCCGAGCGAGAGCAGGCCGGCCATGACCGCGGTCGAGGCGGACCTCCGCGAAATAGTGAACATCTGTGCTTCCTCAGGATGCGGGGGGTGTGGGCGATGGAACGGGCGACGGACGGCGCCGTCGTTGCCCTATGACGGCGACGAGGCGCGGGGTGATCACGGAGATGATCAGCAGGAGTCCGGTGACGATCGACTGGATCTCAGTGGACACGTCGTTGAGCATGAGCAGGTTGCGGAGAAGGCCGATGAGCAGCACTCCGGCGATCACGCCGCCGAGGGTGCCCCGGCCGCCGTCGAAGTCGACACCGCCCAGCAGGACGGCCGCGATGACGGCCAGCTCCAGGCCCATGCCGTTGTCGGCGCGGGCGCTGCCGTAGCGGAGCGTGAAGATCACGCCCGCGAAGGCCGCGATCGTGCCGGAGAGCACGAACAGGATGAGCTTGATGCGCTTGACCCGGATGCCGGCGAACAGCGCGGCCTGCTCCTGGGCGCCGATGGCGAACAGCGAGCGGCCGAAGCCGGTGGCGTGCAGCACGATGCCGGTGATGATCGCCAGCAGGATGAACAGCGCGACCGGGTACGGGATCGGGGTGCCGGGGATGTCGTCCACGGCGAGGGAGGTGTACTGCTGCGGGAACTCGGCGATGGCCCGGTCACCGAGCACGACGTAGGCCAGGCCCCGGTAGAGCGCCAGGGTGCCGATCGTCACCGCCAGCGAGGGCAGCCCGAGCCGGGTGACCAGCAGGCCGTTGACGAGGCCGCACACCGCACCGATCACGACCACCAGCGGGATGATGGTCTCGATGGCCCAGCCGGCGTCCCACAGGGCCCCGACCAGGGCGCTCGACAGGCCGAGCACCGAGGCCACCGAGAGGTCCACCTCCGCGGCGACGACCAGCATGGTCATCGCCAGCGCGATCAGCGCGATCTCGCCGAGGTCGCCGAGGGCGAAGGACAGGTTGTCGACGCTGGCGAAGCCGGGCGACCCCGCCGAGCCGCCGATGAAGACGAGCACCAGCAGCAGGCCGACCAGCGTGTCCCAGCGGAGGAACCGGCCGAGCGAGCCGCGGTCCGCCGCCCCGGCGGGAAGCGGGACGACCGTGGCGCCCGCGGGCTTCGCGGTCTTCACGTCAGGAGCCATGTCGGGAGTTCCTCCTCCGCAGTACCCTCGCGACCCGCAGGGCGAGCAGCCGGTCGACGCTGATCGCCAGGAGCAGCAGCGCGCCGGTGATGGCCTGCTGCCAGAACGGGCTGACCTTGAGCACGACGAGCGCGCTGGTGATCGTGGTGAGCAGCAGCGCGCCGAGGGCCGCGCCGTACACGGTGCCGACACCACCGGTGATCGCCACGCCGCCGACGACGACGGCGCTGACCACCTGGAGCTCCCAGCCGTTGGCGGCGTCGGCGACGACGGTGCCGAACCGGGAGAGCCAGAGCACCCCGGCCAGGCCCGCGAGCGCGCCGCTGAAGAGATAAGCCGCCATGACCCGGCGCCGCACGGACACCCCGGCCAGCGACGCGGCCTCCGGGCTTGAGCCGATGGCGTAGAAGTCGCGGCCCGAGGCGTAGGAGCGCAGGTAGTAGCCGACGGCGAACATCACCACGACGGCGATCATCGGCAGGTACGGGATGCCGAAGACCGCGCCGTTGCCCAGCGAGAGCAGCGCCGGGGGCAGGTCGACGGCGTTGATCTGCCGGCCGTGGGCGATGTAGTGGTCGATGCCCTGGATCACGTACAGCGTGCCGAGCGTGACCACCAGGGCCGGGACCCGGCCGAAGCTGACCAGCAGGCCGTTGACCATGCCGCAGAGCGCGCCGAGCGCGACCCCCAGGACGACGGCGAAGACGATGCCCCGGCTGTGGTCCGCGGCGAGGAAGTCGCCGACGGTGAAGGCCACCAGGCCGACGACCGAGCCGACGGACAGGTCGATGTTGCGGGTGATGACCACGACGGACTGGCCGACGGCGAGCAGCACCAGGATGGAGGCGTTCAGGAAGATGTCCGTGACGCCCTGCCCGGACAGGAAGTTGCCGTTGACGCCCGCGGTGACCACGACCAGGGCCGCCAGGGCCACCACGATGCTCAGCTCTCGGGCCCGGAAGACGAGGTCCACCATGTTCCGGGGACTCCGCCCCGCGGTAACCGTGGTCATGCGGCCTCCTCCGTCGCCCGCATGACCAGGGTGCTGTGCCCATTGGTGCCCGTTCCGGACACGGGGGCCTCCACCATGGCCCGCATGACCAGGGTGCTGTGCCCATTGGTGCCCGTCCCGGACACGGGGGCCTCCACCATGGCCCGCATGACCAGGGTGCTGTGCCCATTGGTGCCCGTTCCGGACACGGGGGCCTCCACCATGATCGGCATGACCAGGGTGCTGCGCTCGCCAGGGGCCTCGTATGTGTCGATCACGAGGCCCTCCCGGTCGCTGCGGTCATCACACTCTCCTCGGTGGCCCGCTCGCGCGGGATCTCGGCGACGAGCCGTCCCTCCTGCATGACGAGCACCCGGTCGGCCATGCCCAGCACCTCGGGCAGGTCGGAGGAGATCATCAGCACGGCGAGGCCGTCGGCGGCCAGCTGGGACAGCAGGCGGTGCACCTCGGCCTTGGTGCCCACGTCGATACCCCGGGTGGGCTCGTCGATGATGAGCACGTCGGGTTCGGTGGACAGCCACTTGCCCAGCACGACCTTCTGCTGGTTGCCGCCGGAAAGCACGTTCACCGCGTCCGACAGCCGGTTGAACTTGAGCTGGAGCCGGATGGCCCAGTCGCGGGCGCGGTCCCGCTCCGCGGCTCGGGAGATCACCGGGCCGCGGCGCAGCGCCTTCAGGCCGGTGATGCCGATGTTGCGCTCGATGGAGTGGTCCATCACCAGGCCCTGCTGACGCCTGTCCTCGGGGACGAGGGCCAGGCCCGCGGACATCGCGGCGGTCGGGGACGCGGCCGGCAGCCGCTTGCCGTTGACCTCCACGGTTCCGGCGTCCCAGCGGTCCACACCGAAGATCGCCCGGGCGACCTCGCTGCGCCCGGCGCCGACCAGCCCGGCCAGCGCCACGATCTCGCCGCGCCGTACCTCGAAGGAGACGTCGGTGAACACGCCCTCACGGGTGAGGCGGGAGACCTTGAGCGCGACCTCGCCGACCTCGGTCTCCTGCTTGGGATAGAGGTTGTCGAGATCCCGGCCGACCATCCGCCGGATCAGGTCGTCGTGGGTCAGGCCCTCGACCAGCTCGCTGGCGATCCAGGTGCCGTCACGCAAGGTGGTGACCCGCTGGCAGAGCTCGAAGATCTCGTCCAGGCGGTGCGAGATGAACAGCAGCGCGCACCCCTGCTCGCGCAGCGCCTTGACCACGTTGAACAGCCGGGCCACCTCGTTGCCGGACAGCGCCGCGGTGGGCTCGTCCATGATGAGCACCCGGGCGTCCCGGGAGAGCGCCTTGGCGATCTCCACGAGCTGCTGGTCGGCGATGGACAGGCCGCGGGCCGGCTGCTCCGGGTCGAGCGCCACGCCGAGCCGCTTGAACAGCTCGGCGGCCCGGTCGTGCATGGTCCTGCGGTCGATACGGCCGAGCGCGAGCTTGGGCTGGCGGCCGATGAAGATGTTCTCCGCGACCGACAGGTCGGGGAACATCGTGGGCTCCTGGTAGATGACGGCCACGCCCGCCTGCTGGGCGTCGGCGGGGCTGTTGAACTCCACCGGCTTGCCGTCCAGCAGGACCTGCCCGGTGTCCGGGCGGTGCACCCCGGCCAGGGTCTTCACCAGAGTGGACTTCCCCGCGCCGTTCTCCCCGGCGAGGGCGTGCGCCTCTCCGGCGTACAGGCTCAGGGAGACACCCCGCAACGCCTGCACGGCGCCGAACGCCTTGCTGACCCCGGTCAGCGCCAGGACCGGAGGGGTCTCGTCGGGGGGCGGCCCGAGGGGCGTCTCCCCTTCGACCGGTGCAGTCACCGCGCCACACCCTTCCTTGATCTAAAAACGTTTTAGAGATTGAGCGGACGCTAATCCGCGAGGTCAGGCCTTGTCAATGGGGGGTGAAGCTCTCGTTTCCAACGCGTTACGACAATCCTGCAGGCAGGGGGGACCTGGGCGGATGTCATCCTTGTGTAAGGTCTTGCCCGCATCGGATAACACGTTTTAATCTGTGCCGGGTCAAGGGGGGCAGCAGTTGGGCGGCGTCAGCATCAAAGAGGTCGCTCGGGCCGCCCGGGTGTCCCCGGGCACGGTGTCCAACGTGCTCAACCGGCCGGAGCGGGTCGCCCCCGCGACCCGGGATCGCGTCACGCGCGTGATCCGCGAGCTGGGCTTCGTCCGGCACGGCTCGGCCTCGACGCTGCGCGCCGGGCACAGCCGCACCATCGGGCTCTCGCTCATGGACATCGGCAACCCGTTCTTCACCGACGTGGCCGCCGGGGCCGAGGACGTCGCCAGCGAACTCGGCTACGCGGTGATCCTCGGCAACTCGGGCGGCTCCCGGGCCAAGGAGGAGCACAACCTGCGCGTGTTCGCCGAGCACCGGGTGCGCGGCGTGCTCATCACGCCCTCGGACGGGGATCCGCGGCGGCTCGACGGGCTGCGCGAGCATGGCATCAGCGTGGTGCTCGTCGACCACCCGGCGCACCGGCCCGACCTGTGCTCGGTGACGGTCGACGACGTGGCGGGCGGCCTGCTGGCCGCCGGCCACCTGCTCGATCGCGGGGCGCGGCGGATCTGCCACGTCACCGGCCCGCTGACCATCCGGCAGTGCCGGGACCGCAGGGAGGGCGCGCGGCGGGCCCTGGCCGCCGCCGGCCTCGATCCGGAGAGCGCGCTGGAGACCGTGGAGGCGCCCGCGATGACCGCGCGGGCCGGTCAGGAGGCGGCCGAACGGCTGGTCGCCTCCGGGCGGCTGCCCGAGGCGATCTTCTGCGCCAACGACATGCTCGCCCTCGGCGTGCTGCGCGGCCTGCACCAGGCCGGGGTCGGCGTGCCGGGCGACGTGGCCCTGATCGGCTACGACGACATCGACTTCGCGGTGGCTTCGGCGGTGTCGCTCAGCTCGATCCGGCAACCCACCTACAAACTCGGGCGGATCGCCACCGAGCTGCTGCTGGACGAGTGCGGCAACCCGGGTGAGCACGCCCACCGGCAGATCATGTTCCAGCCCGAGCTGGTCGCCCGCGAGTCCACCGGCCGATGACCGGCCGGGACGGCGGCGGCCACCCGACCACGAGTGGTGAGTGACGAATGAGCGTTTACGCGGCGGTCGATCTGGGAGCGTCCAGCGGCCGGGTGATGACCGCGCGGATCGACGGCGAGCGGATCGACCTGACCGAGGTGCACCGCTTCGCCAACCGCCCGGTCCGGGTCGGCGGGACCCTGCACTGGGACATCCTCGCCCTGCACCGGGGGGTGCTCGACGGGCTGCGCGCGGCCGGGCCGGTCGACTCGATCGGCATCGACTCCTGGGCGGTCGACTACGGCCTGCTGGACGGCGCGGGACGGCTCATCGGCAACCCGGTGCACTACCGCGACGGGCGGACCGCCGGGGTCATGGAGCGGGTCGTCGCCGAGCTGGGGGCCGACACGCTCTACCAGGTCGGCGGGCTGCAGTTCCTGCCGTTCAACACCGTCTACCAGCTCCTCGCCGAACCGGGCCTCGACCGGGCCGAGACGCTGCTGATGATCCCGGACCTGCTGACCCACTGGCTGACCGGGTCCGTCGGCGCCGAGGTCACCAACGCCTCCACCACGGGCCTGTACGACGTGCGGACCGGTGACTGGGCCCGGGACCTGGCGGAGCGGCTGGGCCTGCCGGCCGGGATCCTGCCCGAGCTGCGCCGTCCCGGATCGCCCGCCGGGACGCTTCTGGCCGACGTCGCCGAGGAGACCGGGCTGCCGGGTACCACCCCGGTCACCGCGGTCGCCTCGCACGACACCGCCTCCGCGGTGGTGGCCGTGCCCGCGAGCACCGGACGGTTCGCCTACATCTCCTCCGGCACCTGGTCCCTCGTCGGGCTCGAACTCCCCAAGCCGGTCCTGACGGAGGAGAGCCGCCTGGCCAACTTCACCAACGAGGGCGGCCTCGACGGCACCATCCGCTACCTGCGCAACGTGATGGGCCTGTGGATCCTCCAGGAGTGCATGCGTACCTGGGGTGAGACCGACGTGGCCGGGTTGCTCGACGCCGCCGCCCAGGTCCCTCCGTTCGAGGCGGTGATCGACCCCGACGACCCGGCCTTCCTGCCGCCCGGTGACATGCCGGCCCGGATCGCCGCGTACTGCGAGCGCACCGGCCAGCGGCCCCCGCAGGGCCGCGCGCAGACCGTGCGGTGCGTGCTGGAGAGCCTGGCCCTGGCCTACCGGCGCACGCTGCGCGACGCGGTGCGCCTGAGCGGCCAGGACGTGGAGGTCGTGCACGTGGTGGGCGGAGGGGCCCGCAACGCGCTGCTGTGCCGGATGACCGCCGAGGCGACCGGCCTGCCGGTGGTCGCCGGGCCGGTGGAGGCCGCCGCCCTCGGCAACGCCCTGGTCCAGGCCCGCGCGCAGGGCGTGGTCTCCGACATCCGCGCCCTGGTGCGGCAGAGCGAGCACCTGGTCACCTATATGCCCGAAGGCGGCCAGGAGCCGTGGGCCCGGGCGGAGGAGCGGCTGCCCGTCCGCTGACGGTCACAGACCGGCGAGGCCGGGCAGCGCAGCGGGCGGGCCCGGCGCTCATCCTCCCGCGGTGGAGCGCCTGACGCGGTAGAGCACGTGCCTCCGGAGCGGGCTGCCCTCGGCGACCTGCGGGTGGTCGAAGTCGTCGGCCGGGTCCCTGGTCATGCCCAGGCGCTCCATCACCGCCCGGGAACGCAGGTTCCCCACCGCCGTCATGGAGATGATCTCCTCCTGCCCCGCGGGGCCGAAGCCGTACTCGAGGGCGGCGCGGGCGGCCTCGGTCGCGTAGCCGTGACCCCAGGCGGAGCGTGGCAGGCGCCAGCCGACCTCCAGCGCCGGGGTGAAGCGCGCCTCGAAGGTCTTCCACGCGAGACCGGTGAAGCCGGCGAACTCCCCCGTCGCCCGCACCTCCAGTGCCCACCGTCCGTAACCGTACCGCTCGAACTCCGATTCGAGCTGGTCCACCAGCGCGTCGGACTCGGCGCGGGTGAGCGGCGCGGGGAAGTACTCCATGACCTCGGGGTCGGCGTTCATCGCCGCGAAGGGCTCCCGATCGGCCTCCCGCCATCTGCGCATGACGAGCCGGTCGGTCAGTATGGGTTCCACGAGGTCCTCTCTCCGCTGTGTCAGCTCAGGTGACGTCCGCCCGTCGCGGCCGCGCCCCGAGAGCATAGTCCCGCCCCCCGGGCTCCGGTCCCCGCGCGGCGGACGAGGCACCCGGCCCCGAGGGGTGCCCGGCCCGGCGGCGGGACACCCCACGGCGCCGGCGTGACGGTTCCCGGACGGGACACCCCACGGCGCCGGCGTGCCGGTTCCCACCGGGGAACCCGGGCCCCGGGAGGGAGGGCGGGATGTGACGTCCGCCGCGGCGTCCCCGCCTGCCCGGGCGTTTCGGAGGCCGTCCGGCCGGGCGTTTCGGAGACCGCCCGGCCCCGCCTGACACGCCGGGGACAGGAGAAGCGGAATAAGCATGCGTGGACGTCCGTTAGAGTGAGCGTGCCGATGTGGTTTGTGTCCCCCGGGCCGCAAATTACCGCCTTCACGGAATACCGTTCGGCTGGAGCCGTGTTGTGCCTCTCGCCGAGGAGGCGACCGCCACATCGGCACCACAACGTCATGACGCCCCGCGAGCGCCCCGGCCTCGCGGGGCGTCTGCTTTTCCCGCCTCCCCCCGGGGGCTTCCACCGGCCTGCCCGGACAGCACAGCGCGCCACGCCCGGAAGACCCTGATTTTTGGAGGAGGGCTACAAAGCCACAGATCGCGCTTGTGCGGGTGCCCACAACCGTGAGCCCTCGGGCCACCACCTAATGTGGTGATCCCGTCTCATGAGGAGAGCCTGTGCTCTATCGCCTGGCCAAGATCGTCAGCGCTCCAGTCCTGCACCTGCTCTGGCCGACCACGGTCACCGGGCACGAGCACGTCCCGACGACGGGCCCGGCCATCATGGCCTCCAACCACCTGTCGGTGCTCGACTCGACCTTCCTGCCGCTGGTGCTCAGCCGCCAGGTCCGTTTCGTCGCCAAGGCCGAGTACTTCACCGGCAACCCCGTCATCGCGATGTGGATGCGGGCCACCGGCCAGATCGCGATCGACCGGCAGAGCCCCACTGCCGCCCAGGACATGCTCGACACCGCCGCCCAGGTGCTGCGCGACGGCGGGCTGTTCGGCATCTACCCCGAGGGCACCCGCTCCCCCGACGGCCGCCTCTACCGAGGGAAGGTCGGCGTCGCCTGGCTGGCCCTGGCCACCGGCGCGCCGGTGCTGCCGGTGGGGATGATCGGCACCGGCAAGGTGCTGCCGCCCGGTGTCTCGGTGCCCCGCCTGGGCCGGGTGGAGGTCCGCATCGGCAAGCCGATGACCTTCACCGGTTCCGAGGCCAGCGCGCGCGACCGGCGCCGGGTGACGGACGAGATCATGACGGCGATCCGGGAACTGTCCGGGCAGGAGTACGTGGGCAGCTACGCGCCCAGCCGCGTCCAGGACAAGTGAGCCCTTATCCGGATATGTCGCTCCAGTCACGCTAGGCTGCGGCCTTTGGGGCACGGAGAGCTGGGGGTGGTCTGGTGCCGCGGGGCAGAACGATCGCGATCGGGACGGTGGCCGTCGTGCTGGTGGCGGGGGCCGCCGGCGGCGGGGCCTGGTGGTACCTGCACACCAGGGGCACCCCGCAGGAGACGGCCGAGCGGTTCGTCCGGGCGTGGCAGCGCGACGACCTGACCGCCATGCGCGCCGAACTCGGCGCCCCCGACCCGGCGTTCGCCACGGCGTACGAGGCCATGCGCAAGGCTCTGGCGGTCGAGGACACCAGCGTGCGGCTCGACCGGGTGCGCGAGACCGGGGACGGCACCGGGCAGGCTTCCTACACCGCCACGCTGAAGCTCAAGAACATCGGCGAGTGGAGCTACTCCGGCACCATCGACCTGTCGGTCGTCGACCGGCACTGGCGGGTCAGGTGGTCGCCCGCCGCCGTCCATCCCGACCTGACCGGCACCACGTCGTTCGCGCTGAAGACCAGCTGGCCGCAGCGGGCCGCGATCACCGCGGCGGACGGCGAGCGCATCGACGGCGGCGACGTGGGCGGCTCGGTGCAGCAGATCGCCGGCTATGTGGGCAAGGCGACGAAGAAGGAGGCCAAAGAGCTCGGCCCGTCCTACGAGGCCGGTGACCCGATCGGCAAGAGCGGGCTCCAGGCCACCTTCCAGGAGCGCCTGGCCGGCACGCCCACCACCGAGATCCAGCTGGTCGGCCCCGACAAGAAGAAGGTCGTCAAGACCCTCGGCAAGATCGAGGGCAAGGAGGGCGAGGAGGTGCGGACCACCCTGGACCTGAAGGTCCAGCAGGCCGGCGTCTCGGCGATCCGCGACCTGAAGAAGGCCGCCGCGCTGGTGGCGATCCGGCCCTCGACGGGCGAGATCCTCGCGGTGGTCAACAACCGGGGCGGTTTCGACCGGGCGCTGAACGGCAACTATCCGCCGGGCTCGACTCTCAAGGCGGTCACCGCCGTGGGACTGCTCGCCGAGGGCATGACCCCCGGCGAGCGGGTCACCTGCCCCAAGAACGTCACGGTCGGCGGCCTGCCGATCCGCAACTCCGAGCACGCCGCCTACGGGGCGGTGTCGTTCTCCGACTCCTTCGCCTACTCCTGCAACACCACCTTCGCCCCGCTGGCCCAGCAGCGGCTGGGGGCCGGCAAACTGCTGCGCACCGCGGAGCTGTTCGGCTTCAACCAGCCGCTCGACATCGGCGTCCCGGCCGCCAAGGGCAGTTTCCCCCGGGCCCAGAGCGACGCGGAGCTGGCCGCGGAGTCGTTCGGCCAGGGCCGGATCACCGCCAGCCCCCTGGTGGTGGCCTCGGCCGCCGCCGCCCTGGCCGACGGCACCTGGCGCCCGCCCACGCTGGTCACCTCGATCAAGCAGAAGGCCGAACCTCAGCCGCTCCCCGAGGGCGTCACGTCGAAGATGCACCAGATGATGTCCGCGGTGGTCACCAAGGGCACGGCCAAGGGCGCGGGCCTGCCGGCGGGCACCCGGGGCAAGACAGGCACCGCCGAGTTCGGCCCGCAGGACGACCTGAAGACCCACGCCTGGTTCATGGGTTTCCGCGGCGATGTGGCCTTCGCGGTGATCGTCGAGGAGGGTTCCGGCGGTGGCGCGGTCGCCGCCCCGGTGGCCGCCGACTTCCTCCGCGCCCTCGGCTGACGGCGAGGGCGCGGCGAACTCCCCGGGGAAGGCCCGGCCCCGGCCGGAGAGGCGCGCGTCCGCAGGACGAGGACCGTACGGGGGCCTGAGCCTGTTTTACCCGGGAGGTATTCGCCCCGGTGGAGAGGCATGTGAAATCATTCACAAACTATCCCCCTGACGCCGGGACCGCCGATGACGATCCTGATCACCTCTCCCTTTCCCCCCGCGATCGCCTCCTCCCCCTCCCCCGAGTTCGAGGCTCCCGGACTCGAGCTGTTCGACTTCCCCCCGCTGTGGGCGGACGCCCCGTACTGGCTGACCAAACCGGTCGTGATGGCCCTCCTGGCCGCCGCGCTGGTCTGCGGCGTGTGCTGGGCGGCCTTCGCCAGCCCGAAGCTGGTCCCCCGCGGCCTGCAGAATGTGGTCGAGCTGGGCTACGTGTTCGTCCGCGACCAGGTGGCCCGCCCGTTCCTGGGCCGGGACGCCGATCGGTGGATGGGCCTGCTGCTGAGCGTCTTCCTCCTGGTCTGGGTCTGGAACCTGATGGGGGTGATCCCCCTGGTCCAGCTCCCCGTCTCCGCCTACCTGGCCTTCCCCGCGGTGCTCGCGGTGACGGCCTACGTGCTGAAGATCTACGTCGGCATCCGGCGGCACGGCCTCCTCGGCTACCTGCGCGGCCTGATCACCCCCGGGCTGCCCCGGGCCTCGTACGTGCTGGTCGTGCCGCTCGAGCTCGTCTACAACTTCGTGACGTCGCTGTTCGCCCACATGCTGCGGCTGGCCGCGAACATGTTCGCCGGGCACCTGATCCTGGCGTTCTTCAGCATGGTCGGCTACTGGTTCCTGATCGAGCACCCCACGCCCCTGGGCGTGCCGGTCGGCGTCGCCGGGGTCGTGATGACGATCGGGATGACGGCACTGGAGATGTTCATCCAGTTCCTGCAGGCGTTCCTGTTCACGCTGCTGACCGCCATGTTCATCGGGACGGCGATCGACCCCGGCCACTGATCCCCGGAGCCGGCGCCCGGCTCCGGGGATCAGAGCGAGAACGCGACCGCCGCCTCGTGGCGCAGGACCAGGATGAAGAGCGTGGCGATCAGCGTCGCGATCAGCAGCCAGCTGAACACGATGATGACCGTGGAGCGGCGGAGGTGCCCGAAGGACCTGCCCCGATCCTTCCTGACCTCGCGCCTGCGGCGGCCGTTCTCCTTGCGCTGGACGCGCTCGTTGAACGACTCCAGCCGCGCGGCGAGTCGCGGATCCTCGTCGATGAGGTGGCGCTCGATCTGGAGCAGCATCCGCTCCTCGTCTTGCGACCAGGCCATGCAACACCTCCCCGGAACGCAAGCCGTGTGCCGACGTTCTGCCCAATCGTGAAGATCATTATCCGTTCCGAGGGCTCCGATTTACTTCTTCTTTTCATCGCCGCAATCGACATCCGCGATCATGCGCTTTCCCCGCCGACGGAAGGGCTGCGCCGTGCCGGGCGCTGGGTTTCGGCCTTTCGAGACGATCTCGACATTCCCGGCTCTTCACCTTCGTCACACCCGCCACGACGGCTTACGGCCGGCGGCATGCCCCGGCTCCGGCCCCGCCCCGCCGGGCAGGGCCGGACCGCGCCCGGCGGTGCCCTCCGGCCGCCCCGCGGGCCCGCGGGCGAAACGTGGGTGACTAATGCTCTTAAGGGTATTAATCGGCTCAATATGCCTATTTTGGGGCATCATCTACAAGACACCGGGGGAAACCATGGCGGACGCCAAGAAGGCTGCGAAGGCCTCGGGCAAGCAGAAGAAGGCCGCGATCAAGGCGACGCGCTCGGCCAAGCAGGCGAAGAAGCAGGCTAAACAGTCCGATGCCAGGGTGGCGGAGGGTGAGTAGGGCGCCCGCCGCGGACGGGATCACCCGGCTGCCGCGGGCGTGACATCATGACGGGCGGCCGGAGCGAACCCGGCCGCCCGATCATGGAGTGAGACGATGCCCGCCTACCTGCGATTCCCGACGATCTTCGGTGACGACGTCGTCTTCGCCGCCGAGGACGACCTGTGGACGGTTCCCGCCACCGGCGGACGGGCCTTCCGGCTGACCGCCGGGGTGGCCGAGGCGGGCTACCCGCGTTTCTCCCCCCGCGGCGACCTGCTCGCCTTCGTCGGCGGCGAGGAGGGCCCGGAGGAGGTCTACGTGATGCCCGCCGACGGCGGCGCGGCCCGGCGGGTCACCTACCACGGGGCCCGCTCCAGCGTCACCGGCTGGGATCCCGCCGGCGCCGTCGTCTACGCCAGCGACGAGGGGCAGCCCTTCACCGGGCAGAAGTGGCTGCACCGGGTGGAGCCGGACGGCGTGCCCGAGCGCCTGCCGTACGGCCCGGCCAACTCTATCTCGTACGGCCCCCGCATCGTGCTGGGCCGCAACACCGCCGACCCCGCGCGGTGGAAGCGCTACCGGGGCGGCACCGTGGGCGACCTGTGGATCCAGGACGACGACGGCGAGCGGTTCCAGCGGCTCATCTCCCTGCCCGGCAACCTGGCCTCGCCCTGCTGGGCCGGGGACCGGGTCTACTTCATCTCCGACCACGAGGGCATCGGCAACGTCTACTCCTGCACCGCCGACGGCGGCGGCCTGCGCAGGCACTCCGACCACGCCGACTTCTACGCCCGCAACCTGTCCGGCGACGGCCGCAGGCTGGTCTACCACGCCGGCGCCGACCTGTATCTGGTGGAGGACGGCGAGTCGCACCGGATCGACGTGCGGCTGCGCAGTTCCCGCACCCAGCGCAACCGCCGCTTCGCCCCGGCCGAGGACTTCCTGGACAGCGCCACGCTCAGCCCCGACGGCAGCGGGCTGGCCGTCACCACCCACGGCAAGGCGTTCTCCTTCGCCGCCTGGGAGGGGCCCGTACGCCAGCACGGAGCCCCGTACGGCGTGCGGTACCGGCTGCTGACCTGGCTCAACGACGGAGCGCGGCTCGTCGCGGCGGCCAGCGACGACGGTGACCGCGAGGTGCTGGTGGTGCTCACCGCCGACGGGAGCGCCGAGCCGGTCCGCCTCGATCACGTCGACACCGGGCGCGTCACCGCGTTGGAGGTCTCCCCCACGGCCGACCGGATCGCGGTGGCCAACCACCGCAACGAGCTGATCCTGGTCGACCTGGGCACGGACGGCCCGGCGGGCGGGGGCGGCACCCCGGCCGGCGACGGATCGTCAGGGGACGACGGTTCCCCGGCGGCCGGCGACCCGGCGGGCGAGGGCACCGCCGGGGATGAGGGGACGACCGCCGACGCGGTCGCGGGTGACGACGCGACGGGGAACGACGGGGGCGACGCCGCCGCGGTGGGGGACGGCGGGCCGGAGGACGGGGCCGCCGCGCGGGGCACGGTGGTCGACGCCAGCCGGTTCGGCGGGATCGAGGACCTCGCCTGGTCCCCCGACGGCCGCTGGCTCGCCTACGCCTGTCCCGACACCGCGCAGACGACGGCGATCAAGCTGTGCCGGGTGGAGACCGGCGAGACCTTCCCGGCCACCCGGCCGGTGCTGTGGGACGCCCGCCCCGCGTTCGACCCCGCCGGCGACTACCTGTACTTCATCGGCCGGCGCGTGTTCAACCCCGTCTACGACGAGCTCCAGTTCGACCTGGGCTTCCCCCTCGGCTCCCGGCCCTACGCGATCGCGCTCCGCGCCGACGTCGGCTCTCCCTTCGTCCCCGAGCCCAGGCCGCTCGGGGACGACGAGGACGACGACGGCGACGGGGAGGGGGACGGCGGGGACGGCGGCGAACGCGAGGTGGTCATCGACCTCGACGGCATCCAGGACCGGATCGTCGTCTTCCCCGTCCCCGAGGGCCGTTACGACGGCATCGCCGGGATCAAGGGCAAGGCCGTCTACCTGTCCTTCCCCGTCGAGGGCGGCATGGGCGACGACTACGCCGAGTCCTCCGACGGCACGCTGCACGTCTACGACTTCGCCAAGCAGAAGCAGGAGACCCTGGTCGGCGACGTCTCGGAGTTCCGGCTCGGCCGTGACGGGACGACGCTGCTCTACCGGGCGGACCGGCGGCTGCGGGTGGTCAAAGCGGGCGAGGCGCCCGAGGACGACGATTCTCCGGGCCGCGCGAGCGGGTGGGTGGACCTGTCCCGGGTGAAGGTGTCGATCCGGCCCGAGGCCGAGTGGCGGCAGATGTTCCGGGAGGCCTGGCGGCTGCAGCGGGAGCACTTCTGGACCGAGGACATGGCCGGGATCGACTGGGAGGGCGTCTACCGGCGCTACCTGCCGCTGGTGGACCGGGTGACCACCCGCGGGGAGTTCTCCGACCTGCTGTGGGAGCTCCTCGGCGAGCTCGGCACCTCCCACGCGTACGAGAGCGGCGGCGCCTACCGGCCCCGGCCCGACTACCGGCAGGGCAAGCTCGGCGTCGACTGGGAGTACGGGAACGGCGTCTACCGGATCGCGCGGATCGTCGGCGGCGACCGGTGGGACCCCGAGGCGACCTCGCCGCTCAACCGTCTCGGGCTGGACGTGCGGCCCGGCGACGCGGTGCTGGCCGTCAACGGGCAGCCGGTCGGGCGGGACGCGAGCCCGGACGAGTGGCTGGTCAACCAGGCCGACCAGGAGGTCGAGCTCACGATCATGCGGGGTGACGCCAAGCGGACCGTCACCGTCCGGGCCATCGGCGACGAGCAGCCGGGCCGCTACCGCGACTGGGTGGAGGCCAACCGGGCCCGCTGCCACGAGCGCAGCGGCGGCCGGGTCGGCTACCTGCACATCCCCGACATGGGCCCGGAGGGCTACGCCGAGTTCCACCGGGGCTTCCTGACCGAGTACGACCGCGAGGCCCTCGTGGTCGACGTCCGCTTCAACGGCGGCGGCCACGTCTCGGCACTGCTGCTCCAGAAGCTCTCCCGGCGCCGCCTGGGCTACGACTTCCCCCGGTGGGGCGTGCCCGAGCCCTACCCCGACGAGTCGCCGCGCGGCCCCATGGTGGCGATCACCAACGAGTGGGCGGGTTCCGACGGTGACATCTTCAGCCACACCTTCAAGCTTCTCGGCCTGGGCCCGCTGATCGGCAAGCGCACCTGGGGCGGCGTGATCGGCATCTGGCCCCGGCACCGGCTGGCGGACGGCACGGTCACCACGCAGCCGGAGTTCTCCTTCGCCTTCGACGACGTGGGCTGGCGGGTGGAGAACTACGGCACCGACCCCGACATCGAGGTCGACATCACCCCGCAGGACTACGCCAAGGGCGTGGACACGCAGTTGGAGAGGGCGATCGAGATCGCCCTGGGGCGGCTGGCCACGCACCCGCCCCACACGCCCAACCCGGCCGCCCGCCCCCGGCTCACGGTGCCGCGCCTGCCACCCCGCTGACGTCCGCCCCGCGGCGCGGGACCGCGCGGGGACTCAACGGCCGCTCCACTTGATCTCGTAGGGCTGGAGGGTGACCTTCTTGCCGTCCACGGTCGCGGTGACGGGCTTGTCGGCGGTGTTGACCATCACCAGCCGCTGAGGCTGGGCCAGCACGCGGACCAGGGGGTCGGAGGAGGTGACGGGTTCCAGTTCGGCCCCGGCCGGGAACCAGCGGGTGAACTCGCTCACCAGCGTGCCGGCCGGGCGCAGCGCGCCGGTCCGCGGGTCCCACATACAGCCCTGGCAGGCACCTTCCTTGGTCTGCGGGTTCCAGTACAGGGCGGTGGCGGCGCCGCTGCGGGCGAACTCCATCATCGAGACGGCCTGCACCGCCATCTGCTTGGGCTCGGTCCACGTGGTGCCGTCCTCGGGCACGAAGTACCACTCCGCCCACCAGATCGGCAGGTCACCGCTTTGCTCGCGCAACCAGGAGGTGACCGCGCTGAACTTGCCCAGCGCCCCGAACTCGTCGGGCCGCAGCTCGTGGCTCTCGGTGGGGGAGGCGCCGTCCACCACGACGAAGTCGGCGCCCTTCTTGTTCTTGAACCAGTACTTGAAGGCGTCCAGGGCGTGCTGGCTGACGGTGCCCCACGGGCCGTTCAGCTCGGTCCGGCCCTCGCTCAGGCTGTCGAATCCCAGGTACGGGCCGCCGATCCGGGCGTCCGGGCGGACCGCCTTCACCGCGTCGTACACCTTGTTGTACAGGTCGGTGTAGCCCTTGATGTCCGCGGGTTTGGAGTGGTCCTTCCAGAAGCCCTTGAGCTCGTTCCAGACCATGAAGTACTTGACGTCGCGGTAGCGGGCGGCGACGGCGGCCGACAGCTTGGCGAAGTTGTCGAAGTGCTCCGGGTACGGGGCGTCCTCCAGGTGCTCGGCCCAGGCCGACTCCTGGGTCGGGCCCTCGGGGCCGCCCTTCATCCAGTCGGGGGCGCAGCACAGCGTGATGACCGGGGTGGCGCCCGACTCCTTCATGAGGCTCAGGCGGCTGTCGAGGTCCTCCCAGTGGAACTCGTTGGGGCGGGGCTGGGGGTTGAGCGCGCCGAAGCCCATGATGTGCTGGTTCTGCAGCATCGGGGTGCGGGTGAGCACCCCGGCCACGTCCTGCTCGAACTGCGGGGTGACGTTGTTCGCGCTGACGGCGGTGTGGGTGAAGCCCCAGCGCGGCCAGGCGGCGTCCACCGGCGGCGGCTTGCGGATTCCGGTCTCCGCGGTGGCCGGTGAGGCGGTGGACGGCCCCGAGGCCGACGGCTTCGAGGCGGACGGCTTCGTGCCGGGCTCCGCGCGGTCCGTGGCGCCGCCCGTGGAACAGCTCGCCAGCGCCAGCGCCAGCGCCGTGATCGCCGCGGCCGAGACCGGCCTCCACCCGGAACGCCCCCGCCCTGCTGATGCAGGGATATCCGATGACACCTGTTTCCTACCTAATCCTTGATATTTGACAGGGTTGTAGCCTTCCGTGAGGGGTGTAAGGCCGACGTAACGTGAGCCCCGTTCACAGCCAATCGTTACACCGGCCGCACCGTCCCCGGGCGGGCCGACCGGATCGCCGACCGCGGCGGTCGGCGGCGGGCGCCCGCCGCCGACCGTGATGTCCACAAGCGCCGCGGCATCGTCGGGCGCCGCCCCGACCGGCTCAAGCGGTTCCACGCCCCGGCCACCCGCCATGACGGAACCACCGGTTCCCGCACCGCCGTGGTCGCCGTCGCGTCCGCGCCGCTCCGGCTGTGACCCGCGGCTGCCGAAGGCAGCCCCTGGGGACGCCCGCCCGTTACTGGCGTTTTACATGCGCTCATTACTGACGAATTACATGCCGAGTTTGGCAAGTTGAGGGTGAACCGCCCGAGTTCCACGGAGACCCATGATTGTTCCATCCGAGGGAGGCGCCGGGCCGGCGGCGGACGTCCCCGTCCCGCGCCCGCCCCACCCGCTGACAGACCTGGTCCATGCTCACGGCCACGCTGATCGCAGGTGACGGAAGACCCGGTGAGCGACCTTCGGACGAGTACGTTTCCCCTCCCGGAACCACCGGCGGCACCGGAAATCGCCTTTCCAGAACCACCGGCACGGTACCGGTCACCTGACCGGGACGCCACCCCTACCTGAGGTGTCTTATGGCAAAGAACCGCCCCGCTGATTTCCAGAACCCCTATCCGGCGTACAGTCTCCGCCTGCCCGAGGAACTGCCGGGTGTCACCGTGCGGCAGTTGGCGGTCCAGCACCGGGCGGCGGAGGAGGCCACCGCCGTGGTCGCGGGAATCACCGACAGGCTTCACGGCGCGCACGCCCCCGTGACGTACGAGCGCGCCACCCACGTTGACGGCCTCGGCTACACCAATGAGATCATCCTCGCGTACTGGCTCGACGCCGAGGCCGAGAAGTCCTGGGGCGCGGAGCATCCGCTCGACTCGTGGGCCGGACCGGAGCTGACCGCGGAGGGCGGGCCGATCGGCCTGTGGTCCGAGACCCTGCGGGCGCCGGTGGACCATTTCGAGACGTCGTACTCCTACGATTCCCCGTCCTGGGGTCTCGCGTCGCGGTTCCCGGCGGCGCCGAACATCTACCACTCCTACAACGGAGCGATGCGGGACCGCATCGCCGCCGCCGAGGACGGCGGCCTCGCCGGCGAGGCCGAGCACCTGCCGCAGGCGGGGCCGGTGGAGCCGGCGGGCCGCCATCTGGTCGTGACCACCCCGGGGAACGTCTGTTTCATCCGCAGCCCGCAGGGCTGGAGGCAGTGCCCGGACGACGAGCGCGCCTGGTTCGAACAGCGCGTGCTGCCCGTCTACCGGGAAGGCGTCGAGTATCTCGCCGGCAACCCCCACGAGACCGGATGCCTGTCCGCCCGCCTCGTGGACCTGACCGTGTCGAACGACGACCGGATGCAGACCGCTACGCTGGCGTGGTTCCTGAGCCTGTCCCACCTGGAACGATGGGCGCACAGCCACCCGACGCACATCGCGATCTACCGCAGCTTCGGCGAGTTCGCGGCCCGCTTCGCCCCCGACATTCACATGACGCTCGGTCACGAGGTCTACGTGGTGCCGGAAGGCGCCCTCATGGAGTATCTCAACTGTCACGGGCAGACCGGTCTCCTGCCCCACTTCCCGGCGGCGGAGCGGGCGGGAGACCTCCGGTAGACGCGCCCCGTCGACGGCGCCGGGAAGTGAGGCCCCGGCGCCGTCACCCCGCCCGTCGTCACCCCGCCTGGCCGCGTGGCCGAAGGCCGTCGCCGAGGGGATCCGGCCACGGGCCCGCGCCCGGGGTGTCGTGGGTGCGCGACCTCAGCGCCTGCTCCCAGAACGCGGCCGTCTCCCGGCGGGCATAGCGGCGCTCGACCCGTTCGGCAGCCGGGGCGCCGGGGCGGGCGGCCTTCCCCGGCACGGCACCGGACGTGAGATGCCGGGCCGGCGCGGCCACCTCGGTGGGCCGCAGACGCATCATCGCCTCCCCCACCCGGACGTGGGTGCGCGACCGGCGCAGACGGGACATGCCCTCATAGAGGAGATCGCGGATCAGGGGGTAGGCGAAGCGCAGGCGGCCGGCCCCCGGCTCCACCACCAGCCCGGCCGCGAGGGCCGCCTCGACCGCGTCGACCACGGCTTCCGCGCCGCCGTCGTGCATCTCCGCCAGAACGTCCACGTCGATCTCCCCGCCGATCACCGCCGCCTCACGGAGGACGGTCCGGACGTTCTCCGGGAGGCGGGCCAGGCGGTGGCGCAGCACGTCACGGACCCCTTCGGGAACCCCCGACCGGGCCGCGGTCTCACCCGCCGCGCCGATCAGCCTGGCGGTCTCGCGGATGAAGAACGGGTTGCCGCCGGTGCGCTCGGACACGATGGCGGCGGTCTCCGGGGAGACCTGGTGACCGCATACGGCCTCGAGCAGTTCACCGGTCATGGCGGCGTCCAGGCCGGGCAGCGGGAGGCGCAACGGCTCCAGCCTGGCCAGAGCCGCGAAAGGGCCGGAAAGGTCCTTCTCCCCGTCGTCGCGGTAGGTGACCAGGAACGAGGTGCGCGTCCCGCGCAGCTCGGCGGTCAGGTGCAACAGGGTGACGACGGTCTCGTCGTCGGCCCGGTGGAGGTCCTCCAGCACGATGACAAGCGGTGCGATCCGCGAAACCTCGGCCAGGTACGAGGCGATGGCGCGGCGCAGCCGGAACCACCCGGCGGCGAGGTCCTCACCGGTGCCGGGGCCGCGGTCCTCGAGCAGAGCCACCAGCCGTCCGGTCACCACCTCGTCGGGAGCGACCCGCTCGCCGAGAGAGCGGCAGATCTCCACCCACGGCCAACCGGCCGGCGCTCCCCCGGTCTCCGGGCAGCGGCCGACGGCGACCTGCCGCCCCTGCGCGGTCAGGCGTACGCCGGCCTCCTCGACGAGTGCGGACTTGCCCATGCCCGCTCCTCCGCCGATCAGCGCGAGCCGTACCCGGTCATCCAGCAGCGCGGCGATCTGCTCCTCCCTGCCGTACAGCCGGCTGCCGGGCGGCCCGCTTCCCTCGGAGGGCCGGGCGGCGTCCGCCCGCCCGGTCAGCGCGACACCGTGTTCGGCCGGGTCGTGCTCGAAGGCGTGGGCCATGGCGCCGTCGAGCACCGGCGACTGGGCCAGCATGTCGGCTTCGAGCCGGCGCAACGCCTGACCGGGGTCCACGCCGAGTTCCTCGGCGAGGGTGTGACGCGCCTCGCGGAGCGAGGTCAGGGCGTCACCCTGACGACCGGCGCGGTAGAGCGCCAGCGCGAGCAGCCGCCACCCCTCCTCCCTGAGCGGGTGCGCGGCGACGTGCGCCCGCAGGTCGGCCACCACGGCGGCGGCCATCCCCTGCCGCATGATCGAGGCCGCGCGCTGCTCGATCGCCGTGGCGTGCAGCTCGTCGAGGCGTGTTATCTCGGCCGTCGCCCAGTCCGCGAAGGCGAACTCCTGGTAGGCCGGGCCACGCCACAGGGCGAGCGCCTCGTCGAGTTTCCCCGTCGCCGCGACCGCGTCGTCCGCGCCGAGCAGCATGGCACCCTGCTGCACCAGCTCCTCGAAACGCCAGGCGTCCACCTCCACGGCCCGCAGCGCGTAACCGGGAGACACCCGCACCAGCAACCCGGCGGACATCCGCGTGTCCCGCCTGGCCTCCAGCGCCCGGCGTAGGTTGGAGACGTAGGCCTGGGTCGTCGCGAGCGCGCTCGGCGGCGGCTGCCCGTGCCACAGATCGTCAATGATCTGTTCCACGGGAACGACCTGGCCGCGAGCCAGCATGAGCCGAGCCAGCACGGAACGCTGCCGCGGGCCTCCCAGCGCTATCCGCGTCCCCTCCGCCACCGCCTCGAACGAGCCGAGTACGCGGAACGCGACCGTGGCCGGCGGCGATGCATGGTGAACTGCCAAAGATCTGTTCCCCCTGGGTTCACGGTCCCCTCAGCAGGCCGGTGGCGCGCTGACGGTCGTGTCTTGAACGTGTCGAGAGGAGACGGGAGACGGACGGAGACCGTACGTCCGCGGCGCGACCGGTCCCCGGGCGTGCCGCGGCATCCGGGTGCCCGGAGGCCGGCCGGTGTGCCGCTCGTGCCGCCCCGTCCCGCGGGAGACGGCATGCCGATCGGGCCGTCGGGGAAGCTCCGCCGGGCCGCCGGCCGGGAGATGCGGAGAAAAGGTGCGGGCGGCCGGCGGAGCGGCGGCTCGCGTGGTTCGACGACCACCGCCCGAGAGCCTCGGTGAGGGGCGGGCATGGGCGGGGTGGTGGGTTCCTGGAGGCTGGACGTGGGGTGGATCGGACACGGGCCGGCGCTCTCCGGGTGGTTTTCCAGTGCCCGCCGAGAATAGCAATCCTCCCGGGAGAAGTGATCAACCCGGAAGATGACCGACATCGTCCGCGGAGGGGAGTTATGAGAACTGTTTTTCTCGTAAGCTGAAGTTTTCGCCCCGCATTCCGGCGAGCCTGATCGTTCGCAGCGAAAAGCCTGTCCCGGGGCGAGCAGCGGATTCTTTCGACGATCGGCCGTTCTCGTCCATCGTATGTTTCCCGAGCGTTTCCCGCGCGTTTCCCGCGTGAAGGCCGTCGCCTTCCGGACCGGGCCCGTCCCGCCCGCCGGCGTCCGCGCGGGCGGCTCCCGGACGGGCGGCCTGCCGGGCGGGTCGTTCCGGTGGGCGGCTCCCGGGCGGGCGGTTCGGCCGGCGAAGCCGTACGGGCGGCGGTAAGCCCCCGGAAAGCGTAAGGACCTCGCTCGGATTTCCCGGCGGAACACGTGCCGTTAACCGTCTTTCCTGACGGGTCGTCCGCCGTTAACCGTCCGGGATGAAACGAATGGCGGGACCAGGGCGTCCGGCGCCGGTCGCCGCGCTCAGGGCGGGGCGGCGGAGGCGAAGGCGGCGAGCCGGGCGGCCAGCGCCCTGACCTCGTCGCGCAGCCCGTCCGGGGTGATCACGGTGAACGGCCAGCCGAGCCCGGCGAGCATCTGCGCCATCCCGTCCAGCCGCTCGGCCCGGGCGGCCAGCAGCACCCCGCCGGACGTCTCGGTCAGCGTCGCCGTCGCGGCGGGAATCCGGGCGGCCGCCTCCGGCAGGCTCGTCTCCAGCAGCACCCTGACCTCGTGCCGGTACGGCACCGCCGAGAGCGACCCCACCACGTGCGCCACCGGGTCGAAGCCCGCCGGCGTCTCGAATCCCCGCCCGGTGCGCGCGGCGCCCGCCACCCGGTCGACCCGGAAGGTCCGCACCTCCCCGCTGCCGTGGTCGAACCCCGCGACGTACCAGCGCCCCGCGTGGAAGACGATCCCGTAGGGGTCCAGGTCACGCTCGGACTCCTCGCCCCGCCAGGAACGGTAGGCCAGCCGCACCGTCACCCGGTGCCGCGCGGCGTCGGCGAGGGCCAGGAGCGGAGCCGCCTTCGGGGTACCGGCCCGGGCCGCGGCGGCGGTGTGGCTCAGTGTCTCCGGCACCGCGTCGACGCGCTCGCGCAGCGGGCGCGGGAGCACCCGCTGGATCTTGGCCAGCGCGCTCTCGGTGGCCGCCTCCCCCACCGCCAGCCCGATCCGCCGCCCGGCCAGCAACCCGAGCACCACGGCCGTGGCCTCGTCGTCGGTGAGCATGAGGGGCGGCAGCCGGTAGCCGGGCAGCAGCCGGTAGCCGCCGTAGCGGCCCCGCTCCGCCCGCACCGGCACCCCGAGTTCGGAGAGCCGCGCGGCGTAGCGCCGGATCGTGCGCTCGTCCACCTCCAGCCTCGCGGCGAGTTCCGGGCCGGTCAGCCCGGGGCTGGCCTGCAGCACCTCCAGCAGGGCGAGCACGCGAGAGACCGTCATGAAAAATCCTTGGAAATCAGGACTGAAGCTGTCCGGATGCGATCCTACGGTGAGATCAGGCACTCAAGGGAGAGAACATGAGCACTTACGTCCTGGTCCCCGGTTTCTGGCTCGGCGCGTGGGCCTGGGAGAAGGTCACCCGGCCGCTGCGCGCGGCGGGGCACGACGTCCACCCGGTCACGCTCACCGGCCTGGGCGACCGGGTGCACCTGGCCGGCCCGGGGGTCGACCTGGAGACCCACATCCAGGACATCGTCCACGTCATCACCTACGCGGACCTGCACGACGTGATCCTCGTGGCGCACAGCGGGGCCGGCGGCCCGGTCACCGGCGCGGCCGACCGGATCCCCGAACGCGTCGCCAGGATCGTCTACCTCGACAGCGGCCCGCTGGCCGACGGCATGGCCTGGATGGACGTCAACGAACCCGAGTGGCGGGCGTTCGTCGAGAAGCGGGTCGCCGAGCGGGGCGGCGGGGTGGGCTACCCGCTGATCTCCTGGGAGGAGCAGGAGCGGAGCGGGGCCGGCCTGGAGGGGCTGGGCGAGGCCGAGCGCGCGTGGTTCGCCTCCCGCGCCACGCCCCAGCCGTACGGGGCGATGACCCAGCCGCTGGCGCTCAAAGGCGGCGCGGACGCGCTGCCCAAGACGCTGGTCGCGTGCTCGTTCCCGCTGGAGCAGGTGCACGCGATGATCGACGCGGGCCACCCGTCCTTCGCCGCGCTCGCCGGCCCCGAGTGGAGCTTCGCCGCGCTGCCGACCGGCCACTGGCCGATGTTTTCCAAGCCCGAGGAGACCGCCGCCGTCCTCGCCGCCCTGGCGGGCTGAGCTCCAGGCTGCTTTACGGTGTAGATTCAGCATCGGCGCGGTACCCGGACGGCGGGCACCGCGCGGAGACCGGGGACGGCGGGCCCGGCGTCAGAGAGCGGGCGCGGGCTGCCGGTCCTCCTCGAACCAGTCGCGAACCGCCGCGAAGGTGCGCTGCGCGATCAGCCGCTGGCCCGCGGCGTTGGGGTGGAAGTAGTCCCACTTGCTGATGTGGTCCAGCGTGAACTCCTGACGGAACAGGGCGTTGCCGTCGAACCTGCAGGCCGGGCCGTAGGCCGCGCAGACCCTGGCGAGGGCGGCGTTGTAGCCGGCCACCCGGGCGCGCACCCGGTCGCGCCGGGCCCGGTCGGCCGCGGACGTCGAGGTCGGCCGCGAGAGCATGGTGGGGCAGATGCGGCCGATCGCCCAGAAACCACGCGCCACCAGGCTGTCCTTGCCGACCTGCCAGAGCCGCTTGATGTCGGGGATGCTCGCGACGAACACCCTGCCCTCCGGCCTCCCGGCCCGGAACAGCTGAAGGGCGTCGGCGATCCGCCTCTGGTAGACGGACACGGGGGTCATCCGGCGCTCGTCGGACACGCAGGCGTCCTGGGCGCCGATCAGGAGCGTGACGTAGTCGGCCCGCCGGGCCACCGCCTTCTCCATCTGCCCGGCGAGGTCGGCGCTGGTCGCCCCGGGCACCGCGAGGTTCACGTTGTTCCGGTAGAGGGTGTCGTCGGCGTCGAGCAGCCTCATGTAATGGCTCTGCACGGACGGGTCGTCGCCCGCCGACCAGGAATGCGAGACACATCGGACGTACCAGCCACAGGCGTTGAACCCGGCGCTGATGGAGTCGCCGACCGCGGCCATCACCACCGGCCGCCAGGGCTCCGCGGCCGTGGCCCCCGCGACCCCCGCGGGGACGGCCGGGAGGGTGGCGAGCACCACCCCTGTGAATGCGGTCACAGTCCTGCGCAGCATGGCACCTCCGGTGAGAGATCACGTCTGCTTCGGATGTATCACCGCAGGACAGCGGGGCGTCCTCTCTTGACCGAGTGCCTTGGTTTTCTTGACGGACCGTGGCGTCGGTGCCGGCCGGGGAGTCACTGTCGAACACGTTCAGTTTCCGGCATAGAGTGGCGGGGGTGAGTGTAACGCTCGGATTGACCCGTCCCCTTGTGGTGAGAACCACCCTCGTCGACGATCCCGGCGACCTGTTCGGCCGGCTTCCCGAGGCCGCCCCTTACGCCTGGATAAGGCACGGGGAGGGCCTCGTCGCCTGGGGTGAGGCCGCGCGTGTGGCCGTCCCGCCGGGCCCCCGGCGTTTCGACTGGGCCCGCGACCGGTTGTCGGCCATGTTCGCCGAGGCCCTCGTCGACGACGACGTGGCGGCCCCCGGCTCCGGCCCGCTGGCCTTCGGCTCGTTCACCTTCGACCCCGAATCACCGGGATCGGTGCTCGTCATCCCCCGGACGGTCCTCGTCCGGCGTGACGGCCGCGCCTGGCTGACCACCGTCGGCGAGCAGCGGCTCGACGCCGTCACCCCGCTGCGCGACCCGGGCCGGATCCGGTACGGGGACGGCAGCCTGACCGCCCCCGAGTGGGAGCACGCCGTGGCGCGCGCCGTACGCCGGATCAGGTCGGGCCTGCTGGAGAAGACCGTGCTCGCCCGCGACCTGACCGCCACCGCGGAGCGGCCGATCGACGTCCGCCTGCTCCTGGCCCGCCTGGCCCGGCGCTACCCGGAGTGCTACACCTTCTCCTGCGCGGGGCTGGTCGGCGCCACCCCGGAGCTGCTGGTGCGGCGCACCGGGGAGACCATCGAGTCGCTGGTGCTGGCCGGCACGATCCCCCGGGGCACCGACCGGGTCGACGACATGGCGCGCGGCGCCGCCCTGTTCGCCTCGGAGAAGGACCGCTACGAGCACACCTGCGCGGTGGAGTCGGTCCGGGAGGCGCTGAGCCCGCTCTGCGCCGAGCTGAAGATCCCCGAGGCGCCCGAGCTCCTGGTCCTCTCCAACGTCCAGCACCTGGCCAGCCCGGTGACCGGGCGGCTCGCGGCCGGGACCTCCGTCCTGGACGTGGTGGCGGCCATGCACCCCACCGCCGCCGTCGGCGGCACGCCCACCGAGGCGGCGCTCGGCGTCATCCGCGAGCTGGAAGGCATGGACCGGGCCGGGTACGCCGGACCGGTCGGCTGGATCGACGCGCGGGGGGACGGCGAGTGGGGCATCGCGCTGCGCTGCGCCCAGATCGAGGGCCGCAACGCCCGGTTGTTCGCCGGCTGCGGCATCATGGGCGACTCCGACCCCGGCTCCGAACTCGCCGAGGCCCAGGCCAAGCTGCGTGTGATGCAGTACGCCCTGGAGGGCTGACCCGCGCCCGGCCCGCCGCCCGGGTACCGCGCGTGACCGGACATGCCGGACCGGCCGCGTGACCGGCACGGCGGACCGGCACGGGGGCGGCACGGGGGTGGCACGCGAGCACGGAGGGTGACTGAATGTTCGCCCAACCGCGTCTGTTCCCCGCCGGACGCATGGGCGTACGCTCGCAGTGGCAACACTTCGGACATTTCCGACACAAATCCGTCGGTTTCTTCTGCTCGACGTTCTCTCACCGCCCCACCGCGCGGCCGGCCCGCTCGTCAGGGAGAGGAAGACCATGGCGCTACTGACCACAGACCGTCTCACGGTCCGCGACTGGAGTCCCGACGACGCCCATGAAGCCCTGGCGGTCTACGGCGCGCCCGAGGTCATCCGAGGGCTCTCCCCGGCCGTGAAGCGGATCGAGAACGAGGAGGGGATGCGGTCCCTGCTGGAGTCGTGGGTGCGCGACCGTGACACGCTGGCGCCCCCGCTGGGCCGCTGGGCGATCGTCCGCACATCCGACCAGCGGGTGATCGGCGGGCTCTCGCTGCGATACCTGCCGCCGGACGAGGAGGACATCGAGATCGGCTGGCAGCTCGCCCCGGACGTCTGGGGACACGGCTACGCCACCGAGGCGGGCCGGGAACTGGCCAGGTGGGCGTTCTCCATCGGCGCCCACGAGCTGGTCGCGGTCGTCCGGGTCGACAACGAGCGCGGCGCCGCCACGGCCAAGCGCCTCGGCATGCAGTGGGTGGGCGAGACGGACAAGTACTACGAGACGCGTCTCAACGTCTACCGGCTCTGGCCCAGCGACCTGACCGAGGCCTCGGAGGGCGACGCCTTCGGACGCTGAGCGCCGCGCCGTCCCGCATCCCGCGGGGCGGGATGCGGTGCCGCACCGCCCCGCCGGGATCCCGTCAGGACCCGAGGTAACGCAGCACGGCGAGGACCCGGCGGCTGTAACCGGTGACGTGCAACAGGCCGAGCTTGTCGAAGATGGCGTTGACGTGCTTCTCCACGGCGCTCTGCGAGACGTTGAGCCGCTCGGCGACGGAGGCGTTGGTGCAGCCCTGCGCCATCTGGTCGAGCACCTCGCGCTCGCGCGCGGTGAGGCGGCCGAGCGGGTCCGCGTGGGTGGTGCGGGCCAGGAGCTGGCGCACCACCTCGGGGTCGAAGGCCGCTCCCCCGGCCCCGACACGGTCGAGCGCGTCGAGGAAGTCGGCGACCTGGGCCACCCGGTCCTTGAGAAGGTAGCCCACCCCGTCGATGTCGCCGCTCATCAGTTCGGTGGCGTACCGCTTCTCGACGTACTGCGACAGGACCAGCACGCGCGTGCCCGGCCAGCGGCGCCGGATCTCCAGCGCCGCCCGCAGTCCCTCGTCGGTGTGGGCCGGCGGCATCCGCACGTCGGCGACCACGATGTCGGGCCGGTGCTCGGCCACGGCGGCGAGGAGCGCCTCGCCGTCGCCGACCGCGGCCGGGACCTCGTGCCCCTCCTCGACCAGCAACCGGACCAGCCCTTCACGCAGCAGCGTGGAGTCTTCGGCGAGGATCACGCGCACGGCAGCTCCGCGACGACCTCGGTGGGCCCGCCGGGCGGGCTGTCGACACGGAACCGGCCGTCCAGCGCGGCCACCCTGCGGGCCAGGCCGGACAGCCCGCCGCCCGCGGGGTCGGCGCCGCCGCGCCCGTCGTCGCGGACGCGCACGACGATCATCGTTCCCTCCCTGAGGATCTCGACGGTGACCGAACCGGCCGCCGCGTGCTTGGCCGCGTTCGTGACCGCCTCGCAGACCACGAAGTAGGCCGCCGTCTCCACCTGCGGGGCGGGACGCCCGTCGAGACCGTAGCGCACGGCCACGGGCAGCCCGGCCCGCTCGGCCACCGTGGCGACGGCGTCCCCGAGCCCGAGGGAGTCCAGGCCGGTCGGGTAGACCCGCCAGGCCACGTCCCGCAGGTCCGCCAGCGCCTGACCGGCCTGGTCGTGGGCCTGGCGGAGCAGGTCGTCGAGCAGCTCGGGCGAGCGTCCCCTGCGCGCGCGGCCGAGCAGCACGGCCAGCGCGACCAGGCGCTGCTGGACCCCGTCGTGTAGATCACGCTCGATACGCCTGCGCTCCTGGTCGACGGCGGCCACGATGCCCGAGCGGGTCTCGGCCAGCTGCGCGATGCGGCGTTCGAGGAGCTCGGTGGGGCTCGGCCCCAGCACCTGCCGGGCGACCCGCCGCTCCAGGCCGACGAGCCCGGCCAGGCCCATCACCTCCAGGAAGAGCAGGACGGACCCGGCGACCAGGAAGTAGAGGGCGAGCGGCGGAGAGGCGACCATGCCGTCGAACGGCTCACCGCGGGCCCAGCGCCAGGCGATGAGCACGACGCTGCCGGCCCCGACCCCCAGCAGGATCAGCAACAGGCAGCCGAGCACCCCGAGCGGCCAGCGCCAGGCCAGGTAGCGCACCGCCCGGCGCCCGTCGTACCCGGACACCTCCCGCTCGCCGAGGAGCCTCAGCCGCAGGACCTCGGCGCCGGCCAGCCGGACGGCGCCCGCCAGCACGCGCGGGCGGGCCCGCGGCAGGAGCAGGAAGGGACCGGCCAGGAGGAGGAAGGCCAGCTCGGCCAGGGCCGAGGGCACCCCGAGCGCGAGCCCGGCCAGCGCCCGGCCGGCCCCGGCGACCGCGGTCACGACTGGGCGTGGTGCTTGCCCTTGCGCCTGTCGGAGATCCGGACCACCACGAAGACCACCGCGGCGAGCACGACCACGGCGAGCACGCCCTTGGAGACGATCCCCATGTAGTCCTCGACCAGGGTCCAGCTCTCACCGAGCAGGTACCCGGCCATCACGAACGCCGTGTTCCAGATCAGGCTGCCCAACGTGGTGAGGAGGGTGAAAATGCTGATCGGCATGCGCTCGATCCCGGCCGGGATCGAAATGAGGCTCCGGAAGATCGGGATCATCCGGCCGAAGAAGACGCTCTTCTTGCCGTGCCGGGCGAACCACGCCTCGGTCTTCTCGATGTCGGCGACGCTCACCAGCGGCAGCTTCGAGGCGATGGCGATCACTCGCTCCCGGCCGAGCAGTGCCCCGACCCCGTAGAGCGCCAGCGCGCCGACCACCGACCCGAGTGTCGTCCAGAGCACGGCGTCGAACAGCCCCATGTTCCCCTTGCTCGCGGTGAATCCGGCCAGCGGCAGGATCACCTCGCTCGGCAGCGGCGGGAACAGATTCTCCAGCGCAATGGCCAGCCCCGCTCCGGGCGCGCCCAGGGTCTCCATGAGGTTGATCGCCCATCCGGCGATTCCGTCGACATTCGGTGAACTCATAGGGACAAGGCTACGGAGAGCTGGATACGGCGTGCATGAGGAACGCCGTCGACCTTCGCCCGGACGCACCCCAGCGGCGGGCTGCGGAAAACCCCAGGCGCCCGCGGCGCGGCCCGGCGTGGACCGGCGTCCGGCGCGCACTTTCGGCGGTTCGCCATCGTTTCAGCACGTCACCGGGCATATCCGGCGTCCCGCCGAGGACGCGGCGCGCGTTCCGAGAGCCCGTGCCGGTCGCCGGCGGGCCGGCGCGCGGGCCGGCGCGCGGCGACGAGTGATACAGAAGTGTGACCTATCCCACGTTTCCCTCGCCCGGCGGCGCGGCCCGTCCGCGCCGCCGTCCCCGGCCGGGCTCCGCGGAGACCGGGGTCAGGCCTTCCTGAGGTGGACCGTCTCGCCCTCCTCGACCGCCGCCCGCCCGGCGGTCAGCGTGGCGATCCAGCCGGGGAAGGCCGGCAGGTCCGACTCGCGCACCGCGACGCGGAAGGCGACCTCGGCGCCGTAGCCGACCTCCCTGACCTCGTACGGCGAGGCGTGCAGGTCGTTCTCCAGCCGTCCGGCCCGGACGTGGTCGACCGTCACCGTCACGACCCGGGCGGGCACCATCTCGACCAGCGGGGTGAGGTCCAGCGTCTTGCCGACGGCCGAGCCGTAGGCACGGACCAGGCCGCCCGCGCCGAGCTTCACCCCGCCGAAGTAGCGGGTGACCACCGTCACCGCGTCGGAGATCCCCCGGCGCAGCAGCGTCTCCAGCATCGGGGTGCCCGCCGTGCCGCCCGGCTCGCCGTCGTCGTCGGCCCGCTGGATCCGGCGGTCGCCGCCGATCACGTAGGCCGAGCAGTTGTGCGTGGCGTCGCCGTACAGGCGCCTGCGGCCGGCCACGAACTCCCTGGCCGCCTCCTCGGAGGACGCCGGAGCGACCGCGCACAGGAACCGCGACCGCTTGATCTCGAACTCGTGCTCGGTGAGGTGTTCCGGGGTCAGGTACGGCTCGTGCACCCGGACAGGCTACCGGCGCGGGGTCAGCCGGCCGGATCGGGACGGCCCAGCTCGTGGGCGAGTTGCTCCAGCTCCGCCCCGCCGGCCATCAGGGAGGTGAGCTCGTCCCGGGTGATGTCGCCCTTGCCGTACTCGCCGAGGCTGGTCCCCCGGTTGAGCACCAGGAAGCGGTCACCGATCGGGTAGGCGTGCTGGGGGTTGTGGGTGATGAAGACGACGCCCAGTCCCCGGTCGCGGGCCTGGGCGATGTAGCGCAGGACGACGCCGGCCTGCTTGACGCCCAGCGCGGAGGTGGGCTCGTCCAGGATGAGCACGCGGGCCCCGAAGTACACCGCGCGGGCGATCGCCACGGACTGGCGCTCGCCGCCGGACAGGGTGCCCACCGGCTGGTCGACGTCGCGGATGTCGATGCCCATGGAGCGCAGTTCCTCGCGGACCACGCGCCTGGCCCGGACCACGTCGAAGCGGCGCAGCGGGCCCCAGCCGCGCGAGAGCTCGGAGCCGAGGAAGAAGTTCCGCCAGACCGACATCAACGGGATCATCGCCAGGTCCTGGTAGACCGTGGCGATGCCGCGGTCGAGGGCGTCGCGGGGGCTGCCGAAGGCGGCGGGGGCGCCGTCCACCAGGTACTCCCCGGAGTCGGGGACGTACACGCCCGACAGGATCTTGATGAGTGTGGACTTGCCGGCGCCGTTGTCGCCGAGGACGCAGGTCACCTCGCCCGCGCGCACCCGCGTGGAGACGTCGCGCAACGCGATCACCCCGCCGAACGTCTTGCCCGCGCGCCTGACCTCCAGCAGGGGGACGGCCGTTCCCGGCCCGCCCGTCCCGGGGACGGCGTCCGGCCGAATCTCCTCCGGTCCGGTCAACGCTTCACCTCCTCGGCGTAGCGGCGTACGAAGCGGTTGGCGAGGGTGGCCAGCAGCAGCATGGCGCCCAGGAAGAACGTGAACCAGTCGGCGTCCCAGCCCGCGAAGACGATGCCCTTGTCGGCCATGCCGAAGATCATCGCGCCGACGGAGGCGCCGATCGCGGAGCCGTACCCGCCGGTGAGCAGGCAGCCGCCGATCACCGCCGCGATGATGTAGACGAACTCCTGACCGATGCCGGAGTTGGCCTGGACCGAGGTGAAGCGCAGCGCCATGATCGAGCCGACCAGCCAGGCGGCGACGGCGGTGGTCATGAACAGCGCGATCTTCGTCCGCTCGGCGGGGACGCCGACCGCGCGGGCGGCCTGCTCGTCGCCGCCCACCGCGAAGATCCAGTTCCCGGGCCGGGTCCGGGTCAGCACCCAGGTGGCCAGGGCGGTGACGGCGACCCACCAGGCGATCGCCACCCGGAAGTCGGTCCCGCCGAGCGGGACGGTCCCGGCGAGCAGGGCCCGCGCCTCCTCGTACCCCTCGGCCCGGCGCAGGCCGCCGACCTGGACGGTACCGGTCAGCGCCTTGGTGACGCCGAGGTTGACCCCCTGGAGCATCAGGAAGGTGGCAAGGGTGACGATGAAGCTCGGCAGGCGGGTGCGGACCACGATCAGCCCGTTGAGGAAGCCGATCAGCAGCGCCGCGGCCAGGGCGGCGAGCATCGCGGTCCACACCGACAGGCCGTACCGGGTGGCGAGGATCACCATGATCAGGCCGGTGGTGCCGGTGAGCACCCCGGCGGACAGGTCGAACTCGCCGCCGATCATCAGCAGCGCGATCGCCACCGCCATGATGCCGAGCGTGGCGGCCGGGTCCAGCCAGTTGGCCAGGCCGTCGACCGAGCGGAACGTGGCCGACTGGCCGGCGAAGAACGCGAAGACCACGAACGCGCCGACCACGGCGCCCAGCTCCGGCCGGATGAGCAGGCGCCGGGTCAGCCCGGTCCGGGCCAGCCGCTCGTCCGCGACGGTCACCGGGTGCCGTTCTCGGCCAGCTTGGCCACCTGCTCGGCGTTGTCCTTGGTGACGAAGCCCGGGCCGGTGTTGACCGGGAGGCCGCCGCCGACGGTGTTGAGGTTCTCCTTGTAGAGGACCAGGAACGTGATCGGCAGCCAGCCCTGGAGGTACTGCTGCTGGTCGACCGCGAACAGCACCTCGCCGTCCCGGATCGCGGCGACCACGTCGGCCGACAGGTCGAAGGTGCCGAGCTTGGCCGCCGAGCCGGCGTCGGCGATCGCGTCACGGGCGGCCACGGCCACGGCCGGGTTCAGGGTGAGCACGCCGTTGAGCGAGGGGTCGGACTGGAGCCTGGCCTTGATCTTGGAGGTGGCGTCGGCCAGGTTGCCCACGTCGACCTGGAGTCGCTCGACCGTGCCGCCCAGCCCCTTGGTCGCGCCGTTGCAGCGCTGGTCGAGACCGACGTTCCCGGCCTCGTGGATGACGCAGAGCAGCTTGGTGACCCCTTCGGCCTTGAGCTTCTCGCCCGCGCCGCGGCCCGCCACGTCCTCGGACTGGCCGACGTGGGTGATCGCGCCGAACTCCCGGGAGAAATCGCCGCCGGAGTTGATGGTGATCACCGGGATCCGCGCGGCCACGGCCTTGCCGACGGCCTCCTTCAGCGCGTCGGGGTTGGCCATGGAGACCACGATGCCGTCGACCTTCTGGCTGACGGCCTGGTCGATGAGCTGGGACTGCCGGGCGGGGTCCCCGTCGCCCTGGTAGGTCACCGTGACGCCGTACCGCTTGCCCGCCGCCTCGGCGCCGTTCTTGACCACGTCCCAGAAGGCGTCGCCCGCGCTGGCGTGGGTGATGACGGCGAAGGTGCCCTCCGCCGCCGGCGCGGCGGCGTTCGCGGCGCCCGCGGGCACCGTGGCGCCCTGGTCACCGCCCCGCCCGCTCGAGCAGCCGGCCAGGGTGGACAAGCCCAGCACGGCCGCCACGACCAGTCCTGTCGTCCTTTTCATCGGTAACCTCCGTGCGCTGTCTCGCCGGATCCGCCCCGTCCCTGGTTTGTAACCAACGCATTACCTACGTGTCAATGATTTGTCGTGACATTAGGACTTACGCACTTAGGGCGGATGCCTCTTCATCCCCAGACTCGTCTCTATGTCATGACATTCATACATCCTGTTACCTGACTTTTGACTTATCGTCGCCATCTCATGACAGAACGTGAACATCGCCGCCCAGGTCTAACCACCCGGAAAGAGGGCATAGACATTCTGGCTCCCCATAAAGCGACAAATCATCGCTTTCGCTGACAAAGAGGAGAAAGAGCACTCCACTCACCGAAAGGGACGAGATGCCGGCGCCCGGGATGCGGGCGCCGCCACCGACAGCCACATCCCCGCAACCGAGGAGTCCCTCGGTCTCCGTTTCCGGGGCCTTGCCTTTGCCCGGAAAGGGATTATATTTGCGATAATATCAGTAGGGATTAAGGGTAATAACGATGCCCCTGCCGGATTTCCTCACGATCGGTGCCCCCAAGGCGGGAACCACCGCCCTGCACGCCGCACTGGCCCGGCACCCGGGCCTCTTCCTGTCCGCGGTCAAGGAGCCGAAGTTCTTCCTCAGCGACGGCCCGCCGCCGACCCGGGGAGGTCCGGGCGACGCCCAGACCTACCGCGAGCACATCTGGCGGCGCGAGGACTACGAGGCCCTGTTCTCGGCGGCCCCCGCGGGCACGCTACGGGGCGAGTCCACCCCGTTCTACCTGTACGACCTCCGGGCGCAGGAGCGCGTCAGGAAGCTGATCCCGGATGCCAGGCTCATCGTCGTGCTGCGCGACCCGGTGGAGCGCGCCCACTCCAACTGGACCCACCTGTGGTCGGCCGGACTGGAACCGATCGGCGACGTGGTGCGGGCCTGCGCCGAGGAGGAGCGGCGCGTCAGGGCGGGCTGGGCGCCCTTCTGGCACTACGTCTCCCTGGGCAGGTACGGCGAGCAGCTGAGCCACCTGTACACCCTGTTCCCCCGCGAGCAGGTGCTGGTCTTCCGCTACCGCGACCTGGTCGACCGTCCCGTCGACACCCTCGACCGGATCTGCCGCTTCCTCGGCGTCGAGACCGGCGTCATCACCGAGGTTCCCCGGGAGAACGTGACCGCCCATCCCGAACCCACCCGCGGCCACCGGGTGCTGTCGCGGGCGCTGCGGGTGGGGGCGGCGATCGAGCGGTTCCTGCCGCCGCGGGCGAGCGGGGCGCTGACCGACCCGCTGGAGCGCCGGCTCCAGCAGCGGGCCCGCTCCCGCCAGCCGCTGACCTGGGAGCAGCGGGCCAGGCTGCTCGGCTACTTCACCGAGGACGTGGCGCTGCTGCAACGGGTGACCGGCGAGGACTTCAGCGACTGGCTGCTCCCCCGGGAGCGCTCCGGCGGGCTGGTGGGCACCCGCCCCGACGGTCAGCGGCAGGCCCGCAACGGCCGCCCCCACCCCTAGCGGCACCCTGCCCGCGAACCTCGCCGGCCGCCGCGGACCGCGGCCGGGGTGCCCCGAAGGCGGTCCGCGGCGGCCCGCCGACGCCCGGTGCGGGCACGTCAGCGCAGCTCGGTGCGGAGCTCGTGGGCGCCGTCCGCGCGGGTGTACTCGTAGTAGAGCCGCCGCCCGCCGCCGGGCAGGTCCACGATGTCCAGGTAGCGCAGCCCGCCGCCCGCGTGCGGCGAGGCCGCGGCGGGCACGGTGCCGACCTGGGTGAGCAGGGCCGGGTCGGCGCCGACCGCCACGCCGGTCTTCTCCTCGTAGTTCTCCGCGGCGGTGGCCCGCCCGTCGTAGAAGGCCACGACCTCGTCGCCCAGGAAGCGGACGGCGGCCACCCGGGTACCCCGGGCGTCCCAGCTGCCGGGCCGGCCGCTGAGCGCCGTGCCCTGCCAGGTCCACTCGACGCCGTCGACGCTGGTGGCGTAGTCGGTCACCATCTGGTCGGCCTCGTCCGGCTCGGCCAGCGGGTGGCAGGAGGCCCACAGGTGCCACAGGCCGTCATGCCAGACGATCACCGTGTCCTTGACGCCCGTCTTGGGGTCGCCGGGGAGGACGACCTGGCTCCGCTCGGCGCGGAACCCGGACGGATCGTCGGCCTCCAGCATCTCCACCCGCCAGTGCTTGCTGCCGTAGGTGGCGCAGCTGAGGTAGAGCCGCCAGCGTCCCTCGGGGGTGCGGACCAGGGTGGGCCGCTCCAGCGACTCGGTGTCCATCTCCTCCCTGCTGATCGTGAGCAGGGTCTCGAACCGCTCACCGTCGGAGGACCGGGCGACGACGACGGCGTAGCCGCGCCCCTCGCCGACCGGGCGGCGCAGCCGGTAGGCGAGGTAGATCTTTCCGTCGCTCTCCACCGCGCTCGGCGCGCCGGCCCAGTGGCCCTCGCCCGGACGGGCGGGCTCGATCGCCACGGTCGACTGGTCGGGGTCGGGCAGGAAGTCCTCGATGGTCAGCACGACACCGAGGGTAGGCAGGGCTTCCGCTGCGCTCATGGAGAATCACCAATCGTGGTCACGTGCCTGGCCGTCCCTTGACGACCAGGGGACGACATCGTTCTTCAGGGCCTTCCGCACGGGGGGATGCCGGCGTCCGCCGCCTCCCCCCGTCGGGAACGGCACGGTCGAAAGTGCCGGAATGCGCGTGAAAGGGCAGGTGAGGGGCACCGGGCGCGGTGAGAGCCTTGATGCTTGACGGTACACGCTGCCGGAGGATGCGCAGGATTGGACGCGCGGGTGTCTCCCACGTGCGTGCCGGCCGACCCCGTACGCCGGCGTGCGCCCGTGACCGTCATGAGCGGCGGAGCGTGGCGCCCGGCACGGGGATGGCCGGAAACGGGTTGTCCGGCGGCAGGATGAGCCGCCCGGCCCGCTCCGGGTGCGCGGTGGCGTCCAGGTGGAGCAGGGCGGCACCGATGCCGGCGGCGCCGACCATGTAGCCGGTGTCGGCGGTGACCTCCCAGGGGCGCAGGCGCCGGTAGACCTGGTACCACCGCGCGCCCCGCCCGTCGTGGCGGGTGACCCGGCCGGTCAGGCTCTCCCCCAGGGTGCGGGCGAACTCCAGGTGGTCGGGGCGGCCGGTCACCGCCCAGAGCCCGACGAACAGTTCCAGCAGGCCCGCGGTGCCGCAGCACTGACAGGCCGAGTCCCAGTAGCCGCCGGTCCGCCGGGCCGGGGCGCCGCTGCGGACGACGCCCCTGGCCAGCCGTTCGACCCAGTCGAGGTCGGCGGCGTCGCCCGCCACCCGGTACAGCTCGTAGAACATCCGCGCCACCCCGGCGGACCCCGAGCAGAACCCCAGGTAGTGCAGGTCGCGGCCCTGCGGAAGATGGTGCGGGACCAGGGCGCACCGTTCGGTCACGGTGCTGACCGCGCGGACGAAGTCGGCCCCGCGGCGGGCGGCGCCCAGGAAGGCGCCCTCACCGGTCAGGCCGTACAGGCGGGCGAGCAGGAAGGCGGTGCCGGCGGTGCCGGATAGGAAGCCCGGGGTGACCGCGTCGAGCGGCAGATCGGCGCAGGCTCCCTCGCCGAAGCGGTGCCCGGGGACGACGAGGGCGGCGATGCGGGCGCCGGCCTCGACGGCGACCTCCTGGTAGGCGGGCACCCCCAGGATGCCCGCCGCGTGCAGCAACCCCAGGACGATCCCGCCGTCACCGCGCTGGGCGGGGTCACCGGTCCAGCCCGGCGCGCCGTCGATCGACCGGGCCGCGCGCACGATGTGGTCGCCGATCTCCCCGGCCTCGGTCTCGAAGGCGTGCTCGCCGGTGGCCCACCCGGTCTCCGCGAGCGCGAACATCACCCCGGCCAGCCCGTGGTGGAGGGAGAGGTCGGCCTGCTCCCGCCAGGTGGCGGCGAGGTAGCGGGCCCCGGCCACGGCGTCGTCGAGGTAGCTCTCGTCACCGGTGGCGGCGGCGAGTTCCAGGAAGAACACCACGATCCCGGCCGCCCCCGAGTACAGCGACAGCGGATGGTCGGGCATGGCGGCCCGGCCCCGGGGGTCGGGGTTGGCCCGCCAGTGCCGCCCCCGCGCGTCGTCCACGGCCGCGGAGCGGATCCAGCGCGCGGCCTCGACGGCGGTGGCCGGCGGCCCCTCGCCCTCCTGCTCCCGGCTCGTGCCCGGCTCCCGGCTCATGGCGGCTCCTTCGTGCGACGGGACGACAAGTTTACCCCTATTTCCTATAGGATCAATAGGTAATACCGGTGTGGACGGTTCGGCCGCCCGGCGTGGCGCCCACCTCCCCGGCCGGGCCACCGGGGACTCCCCCGGACGGGACCGCCGGGGACTCCCCCGGACGGGACCGCCGGGAACGCCCTCAGGTGGTACCGCCGGGAAAGGCGAGGCCGCCCACGGCCGATCCTGCCAGGTCGAACCCCGCGACGTGGGCGACATAGCCACCCGGCTCGAAAAGCGATCCGTCCAACGGGATGAAGACCCCGCCCGCCTGCCGGATCAGCAGCGCCCCCGCCGCCACGTCCCACGGGCTGACCCTGCTCCCGTAGGCCACGTCCGCCCAGCCGCCCGCGACGTGGGCCAGCTTGAGCGCGGTGCTGCCGGGACGGCGCGTGGAGGCGAAGGACACCACGCACCGCCCGAAGCGGCGCAGCGCCTCCTCCCCTCCCTCGGCCAGGTCTCCCGGGGTGGGGTAGCTGGTCAGCAGCATCGCCTCCCGGTCCCGCACGGCCCCGGCGCTGCGCAGCCGCACCCCGTTGCACCAGGACCCGCCCAGGTCGCCCCGGAACTCGTCGTCGCGCAGCGGGTCGTACACCACCCCCGCGACCAGCTCGTCCCCCACGGCGGCGGCGATCGACACGCAGAAGAACGGGACTCCCGCGGCGAAGTTCGCGGTCCCGTCGATCGGGTCGACGTACCAGCGGATCTCACCGGACCCGGCCGCACCGCCCTCCTCGCCGATGACCGTGCTGCCCGGGACGCGCTTGCCGAGGATCTCGCGGATGGCCTCCTCCGCGGCGCGGTCGTGCTCGGTCACCGGGTCGTGGAAGTCGCTCTTGGTCTGCACCGCGGGGCGCGACCTGAACGCCTCGCGAAGCCGGGGGCCCACCGAGCGCGCGGCCTCGGCCGCGATCGCGGAGAGCTCGTTCGAGGTGCTCAGGTCCATGCTTCCTCCTGCTGCGCGGGCCGCCTCTCACGGACCGCCCGGCGGCGCGGGCTCCGCCGGGCGGCGAGAAATCCGTCCGGGCCGCGGAGGCGGCGGGCCGGGCCCCTCCCGGTTCCGGCCCCGGCCCGCGCTCCGGTGGCCCGCTCTCCATCCTGTACGAGAAACGCCGGGTGTCTCGACGGACCTCGATCGGTTTTTGTCATGACATTCTGATGTCCGCTACCCTGGCCGCGGTGCGCATCAACCAGGAGGGCGAATGAGCGCGAGGCTCACCATAGATCTGGACCGGTCCAGCCCGGTGCCGCTCTACTTCCAGGTGGCCGAGCAGATCTCCGAGGCCATCCGCCGCGGCGAACTGACCCCCGGCGCCCGGCTCGACAACGAGATCCTGCTGGCCGACCAGCTGGGCCTGTCGCGCCCGACGGTCCGCCAGGCAATCCAGTACCTGGTCGACAAGGGCCTGCTGGTGCGCAAGCGCGGCGTGGGCACCCAGGTGGTGCACGGCCAGGTCAAGCGCTCGGTCGAGCTGACGAGCCTCTACGACGACCTGCGCCGGGCCGGCCAGGAGCCGGCCACCCGGGTGCTGGCCCTGGAGTCCGTCCCGGTGGAGGAGGAGATCGCCGTGATCCTCGGCCTGGCACCCGGCACCGAGGTGCTGCGCATCGAGCGGATCCGCTACGCCGCCGGGGAGCCGCTGGCGCTGCTGCACAACTGGCTGCCCTCCGGCCTGGCCCCGCTGACCGCCGACAGCCTGCAGGAACGCGGGCTGTACGAGCTGCTGCGCTCGGCCGGGGTGCGCATGCGCGTGGCGAACCAGCGCATGGGGGCGCGGGCGGCCACCGCGGCCGAGGCGAGACTGCTGGACGAGCGGCGCGGTGCCCCGCTGCTCACGATGCTCCGCACGACCTACGACGACCAGGGCAGGGCCGTCGAGCACGGCTCCCACGTCTACCGCGCCTCCCACTACTCCCTGGAGGTCACGCTCATCGAGCGCTGAGCGGCGCCGGGATGCCCGCGGCGGCGGGCCCTCGCGAGGTGTCCCGGCGCCCGGCTCCGGGTGACGGAGGCGCCGGGCCGGCGGAGGCGGCCCGGGCCGGCCAGGTCGCGGCCGGAGATCCTTCTCTCCGGACGGTCCCGCCCGAACATGGTGGCGGGGAACCACCGGGGGGAAAACTCTCCCGTATGAGATCACATCGGGGACCGAGCCGTGCGCGGCCGCCGGGATGAGTGGGCCACGGCCCTCACCGTCCTGGGGAACGTGGCCGGCACGACCGCGAACGTGCTGCTCGTCGAGGGCGAGCCCGGCATAGGGAAGACGCTGCTGCTGGACGAGGCCGCGAGCGTCGCGGCCGCGCGGGGGACGGCCGTCGCGCGCGGGCGGGCCGACGAACTGGGACGGCCTGCCCCGTTCGGACCGCTGCTGTGGGCGCTGCGGGAGGGCCCGGCGCTGCCGGCCGTCGCCAGGAGCGCCTGCGTCGAAGGGCCGGGGCTGGTGCTGTGGCTGGCCGAGCAGGTGCGGCTCTCGCTGGAGAGGAGGTCGGCCGCGGGACCGCTGCTGGTGACCCTGGACGACCTCCAGTGGGCCGACCCGGCCACGCTCATGGCCCTGCGGACGCTGCCGTCGTGGCTGGCGGCCCGGCCCGTGGCGTGGCTGCTGGCCCGCCGCAACACGGCCGCGCACGACGCGGGCCGGCTGTTCGACCTGCTGGAGGAGGAGGGAGCCGGGCGGATCGTGCTGCGCCCGCTGGACGGCGACGCGATGGCCGAGCTCGCCGCCGACACGCTGGGCGCGCCCCCCGAGGGGAGACTGGCCGAGCTGGCCACCCAGGCGGGTGGCAACCCGCTCCTGCTCCTCGCGCTCCTGACCGGGCTGCGCGAGGAGGGCGCCGTCGTGGTCGGGGCGGACGCCGCGTGCCTGTCCCGTACGGCGGCCCCCGGGGCGGGGCTGCCGCGGCGGGTGCACACCGCCGTGCGGCGACGCCTGGAGGAGCTGGACGCCAAGACCCGGCACGTCCTGGAGGCCACGGCGGTGCTCGGGCGCTCGTTCTCCCCGTCGTACGCGGCCGAGATGCTGGGTGAGACCCCGGCGGCGCTGCTCCCCCCGCTGCAGGAGGCGCTGGACGCGGGCGTGCTCGACGCCACCCCCGACGAGCTGGCCTTCCGGCACGAACTGCTGTGGCGGTCGGTCGTCGAGCGGGTTCCCGCGCCGGTGCGGCGGGCGCTGCAGGAGCAGATCGGCCGTCGCCCGCGCGGCCGGGCGGGCCCCGGGTTCCGGCACGCCGACGGGGCCACGGCGGAGCCGCTGACGAACCTGGCCCTGCTCGCCTGGGACGAGGGCCGGCTCTCGCGGGGGCTGGACCTGGCGCGCGAGGCCGCGGACCTGCCGTCCGAAGGGCTCCACCGGCACCCGCGGGCCGTGCTGGCGGCGATGCTGACCGACCTCTGGCTGCTCGACGAGGCGGAGGCGGTGATCGCGGACGCCGCGGAGAAGGCGGGGGACGATCCCGTGTGGGCCGCCGAGATCCCCGTGCTGCGCGCCCGCCTGGACCTGGCCGCGGGCCGGTTGGGCAGTGCGATCGAGCACGCCGAGACCGGGCTGACCGCCGCGGGGACGTTGGCGGCCCCGGCCCTGGCGTCCTCGGCGGTGTCGGTGCTCGGCACCGCGTCGCTGCGCGCGGGGGACGTCCCCGGCGCGGTGCGGTACCTGGAGCACGACCCGGCCAGGTCGGCGCGGGGCGTGCCGCCGTACACGCGGCTGCGCTCGGAGCTGACGGCCGGGCGGATCAGCGAGGCCTGCGGCGGCGCGGCGCGCGGGATGAGCTCCCTCGGCGGAGTCTACGACGCCCTGCCCCGGCACACCGGGGCGCTGACCAGCGAGCCGACCGCCGCCGCGTGGCTGGTGCGGGTGGCGATGGCGGTGGACGACCGGCACCGCGCCGACGCCGTCGTGGACGCGGCCGAGGGCATCGCCTGGCGCAACCCGGGCCTGCCCAACCCGTCGGTGGCCGCGGGGCACGCGCGTGCCCTGCGCGAGGGCGACCCCGAGGCGCTGCGCCGGGTGGTGGCCGACCACACCGAGATGTGGGCCAGGGGCTCCGCCGCGGAGGACCTCGGCGTGCTGCTCGGCGCCGACCCCGGCTGCCGCGCGCAGGCGGTCGAGAGCCTCGACACCGCGCTCACCTGCTACGAGGCCGCGGCGGCGGTCCGCGACGCGGCGCGGGTGCGGGGCAGGCTCCGCCGGCTGGGCGAGCGGCGCCGTCACTGGGTCAGGACCGAGCATCCGGTGTCGGGCTGGACCAGCCTGACCGCGACCGAGCGGGCCGTCTGCGGCCTGGTCGCCCAGGGGCTGACGAACCGGCAGGCCGCCGAGCAGATGTTCATCAGCGAGCACACCGTCGCCTTCCACCTGCGGCAGGTCTTCCGCAAGCTGGGCATCCACTCGCGGGTCGAACTGGCCGGGCTCGCGACCCGGGCCGACGCTGGGGCGGACATCCGCCGCCGCTGACGGACCCCGCCCGGGGGCCGCGCGCCGGGACGAACACGGACCGCGCCGGCCTGCGGCGCCCGGACTGCCCTCCTCCGGCAGGGTGATCGGCAGGTGCTCGACCGGGACGTACTCGTCCCTGAGCCGGTCGGCCTCCCGCTCGGCCGCGTCCAGCAGGCGGGGGAGCCGCTGCGTCACGTAGACCTGGCCGGGCGCGGCACCATGATCCGCACCTCGGCGTACAGGTCGCCGGGGGCGGCCCCGCCCGCGTCTCCGTCCCGCGCAGGTCCTTCGCGGTACCTGCCACGGGAGACGCCGGGTCAGATCTGCTGACGGACCTGCTGGGGCAGTTCGATGTTGAGCAGCCTGCGCGCCTCGGCGGCGTGCGGGGCCGCGACGAGCAGGTTGTAGCGCTCGGCGACCAGGGCGTCGGCGGACAGGAAGTCGCGCTTCCCGCCGGACATGGCGTGGGCGATCAGGCCGAAGACCGCTCCGGCCACGGCGCCCCAGAGCAGGCCCCACAGGGCCAGGGTGAGGAAGAGCCTGCCGGGCGTGAAGATCCCGAGGAACAGGCCGATCAGCAGACCGAACCAGGCACCGGAGGCGGCGCCCATGCCGGCCGCCCGGAGGTAGGTCAGCCGCCCGAGCACCCGCTCGACGAGCCGGAGGTCGACCCCGACGATCATGGTGTGCTCGACCGGGAACCGCTGGTCCGACAGCCGGTCCACGGCCCGCTGGGCTTCGGCGTAGGTGCCGAAGGTGGCCACCGTCTCGTGGGCGGACAGGTTGATGTCAGGTCGCATGGTGCTTCCCTTCACGCTGGGTCTTACCACCCACCGTGACCGGGCGGCCACGCCCGCACATCCCCAGACCTGACAGTCACCACCGACGCGGGAGGAGGCGGGCGGGGGTCACAGGACGTCGCGGACGGCGGCGTGGGCCGCGTCGCGCATCATGGCGTGCAGCACCGCGTTGGACTCCCGCTCGGTGCGGACCTCCACGACCCGCACCCCCTCCCCCTGCAGCGCCTTGGCCAGCTGGCCCGGCTCGTCGACGAAGGTGTACGGCGTGCCGGTGGCGGCCGCCACATAGGCCAGGTCGACCCCGTGCGCGGTGCCGAAGACCCGCTCGAAGGGGTCGCGCAGCGCGGCCTGGGGCAGCAGCGAGAAGATCCCCCCGCCGTCGTTGTTGACCACGACCAGGCACAGGTCGGGGCGGGGCTCGCGGGGGCTGAGGATCAGCCCGTTCTGGTCGTGCAGGAAGGTCAGGTCGCCCATCAGGGCGTAGGCGGGGCCGTTGTGGGCCAGCGCGGCGCCCATGGCGGCCGAGACCACGCCGTCGATGCCCGCGGCGCCCCGGTTGGCGAGGATCCGCAGGCCCCGCCTCGGGCGCATGGCCTGGTCCAGGTCGCGGATCGGCATCGAGGAGCCGGAGAACAGCAGCGACCCGTTGGGCAGCGCCTCGGCCAGGTCGCGGGCCAGGCGGGGCTCACTGAGCCCGCCCCCGTCCAGCACCTCGTCGATCGCGGCCCGGGCCGCGGCGTCGGCGCGGCGCCAGGAGTGCAGCCAGGCGTCGTCGCCCGCGGCGAACGGGATCTCCACCGCCTGCGCCACCTGGGTGGCCGAGCGGGTCGGGTCGGGCCAACGGGTCATGTCGGGGGCGACCACGATGTGCTCGCCGGCCTGTCTGATCCAGCCGAGCAGCGGCCGGGACAGCCCGGGACGGCCCAGGGTGACCACCACGTCCGGCCGGTGCCGGTCGGCGAACTCCGGGGTGCCGAGCAGGAAGTGGTAGGTGGACATCGCGTGGTCACCGTAGCGGGCGCCGCCGTTGGGCTCCGACAGGACCGGCCACCCGGCCATGCCCGCCGCGGCCACGTACCGGCGCGTGTTGGTCGCGCCGTCGCCGACGACCAGCACGCCGCGCCGGGTCGGCGGCAGGTGCAGCGCGACCGGTGGGGAGGTCACCCTGGCCCGGACCCACGGCCCGGCGGCGTCCCCCTCCAGCGACTCGCACCAGGAGGCGTCGCCGTCCGGGATGAGCGGCTCGCGGAAGGCCAGGTTCAGGTGGACGGGGCCGGGGTCGTACGGGCCCAGCGAGCGCTGGTAGGCCCGGCAGGCCAGGGAGCGCCAGTAGGCGACCTGGCCGGGACGCTCCTCGGGCACGCCGACCTCACTGAACCAGCGGACGGACGTGCCGTACAGCTTGACCTGGTCGACGGTCTGGCTGGCGCCGGTGTCGCGCAGCTCCGGGGGCCGGTCGGCGGTGAGCACGAGCAGCGGCACGCCCGACTCGTGCGCCTCGATGACCGCCGGGTGGAAGTTGGCCGCCGCGGTGCCCGAGGTGCAGATCAGCGCCACGGGGCGTTCGCTGCGCCGGGCGAGGCCCACGGCCAGGAAGGAGGCCGAGCGCTCGTCCACCCGCACGTGCAGCCGGATGCGGCTGTCGGCGTGCACGGCCAGGGCGAGCGGGGCCGAACGGGAGCCGGGTGCGAGCACCACGTCCGTGAGCCCGCAGCGGGCGAGCTCGTCGACCAGGACGGTCGCGAGCGCGGTCGCGGGGTTCACCGCACCGCCTCCTTAGCTTCGCACCCGGGGGGGTGAATCCGTTTCGAGGCCCGCGGGGGCGGCCTCGTCCACGGCGGGACCATGGGGGCCGGGCCGCCCGCACCACGTTATGGGATCTCACGATAGCCGCGCGACGCGCCGCCCGGCCGGTCGCGGCCGCGCGGGGCCGGTGGGACGGGGCGCGGCGGGAGCGGCCGGGACGGGGCGGCGCGGGAGTGGACCCTAGGGGCGGCGCGGGAGTGGACCCTAGGGGCGGCGCGGGAACCGGCTGAAGTCGGGGGCGCGCTTCTCCTTGAAGGCGTCGCGGCCCTCCTGCGCCTCCTCGCTCATGTAGTACAGCAGGGTGGCGTCACCGGCGAACTGCTGCATGCCGGCGGCCCCGTCGGTCACGGCGTTCAGCGCGCCCTTGAGCATGCGCAACGCCAGCGGGGACTTCTCCAGCAGCTCTCTGGCCCACCTGACCGTCTCGGCCTCCAGCTCGGCGAGCGGGACGACCGCGTTGACCAGGCCCCAGTCGAGCGCGGTCTGCGCGTCGTACTGGCGGCACAGGTACCAGATCTCGCGGGCCCGCTTCAGGCCGACGGTCTCGGCCAGCAGCCAGGAGCCGTAGCCGCCGTCGAAGGAGCCGACCTTGGGGCCGGTCTGGCCGAAGACGGCGTTGTCGGCGGCGATGGACAGGTCGCAGCAGACGTGCAGCACGTGGCCGCCGCCGATGGCGTAGCCCGCGATCATCGCGATGACCGGCTTGGGGCAGCGGCGGATCTGGACCTGCAGGTCGAGCACGTTGAGGCGGCCCACGTGCGGGGTGGACTTGTCGACGTAGCCGTCGTCGCCGCGGATCTTCTGGTCACCGCCGGAGCAGAAGGCCCGGTCGCCGGCGCCGGTGAAGATGATCACACCGATCTCGGAGTCTTCCTGGGCCACGTTGAAGGCGTCCCTGAGCTCGAAGAGCGTCGTCGGGCGGAAGGCGTTGTGCCGCTCCGGCCGGTTGATCGTGATCTTCGCGATGCCCTCGGCCGTCTCGTAGATGATGTCCTCGTACTGACCGGACCGCTTCCAGTCGACCGCTCCGCCCCGCTCCGGAACCGCCCCGTCCGCCACCTGCTCCGCCGCGCCCGGCTCGACCCGCTCCGTGCCCACGATCGCTCCGCCCCCTCCGCTGTGCCGGGGGCCGTCCCCGGCTGTTGTCCGGCTTCCGGCACTAACCTTACGACCATGGTGACCGTTCCTGTACACGAGGAGTGGCCTTCCGCTCCCCGGGAGCTGCACGCCGTCGTGTCCGCGCCCGGCCCCGCGCTGTTCCGCCTGGTCGGCGCGGCGCTCGGCGGCGACGGCCCCGCCATCCTGCCCCTCTCCCCCGCGCTGCCCGCCCCGGCGTTGCGGGCGACGCTCGACGCGCTGCGTCCCACCCACGTCGACGGGGAGCGGCGCGAGGGCGGCGTGGGCGTCCCCGCCGAGGTGGCCGTGGTCATCGCCACCAGCGGGTCGACCGGCGTCCCGAAGGGGGTGCAGCTGTCGGCCGCGGCGCTGCGCGCCTCCGCGGCGGCCTCGCTGCGCCGGCTGGGCGCCCGGCCGGGCGAGCGCTGGCTGTGCTGCCTGCCGCCCTCGCACGTGTCGGGACTGCAGGTGCTGGTGCGATCGCTGCTGGGCGGGACCGAGCCGATCGTGCACGACGGGTTCTCTCCCGAGGCGGTGCTCGCCAGCGGTGCCGACCACGTCTCGCTGGTGCCGACGCAGCTGCGCCGGCTGCTCCACGCGGACCTGTCGGTCTTCCGGACGATCCTGCTCGGCGGGGCCGCCGCCCCGGCGGACCTGCTGGCGGCGGCGCGGGCCGCCGGTGCCCGGGTGGTCACCACGTACGGCATGAGCGAGACCTGCGGCGGGTGTGTCTACGACGGGGAACCGCTGGACGGCGTACGGGTCGGCATCGGCGACGACGGCCGGATCCGCCTTTCGGGGCCGATGCTGTTCTCCGGCTACCGGCTCCGTCCCGACCTCACCGGGGCGGCGCTCGACGGCGGCTGGTTGCGCACCTCCGATCTCGGCGCCCTGGAGGACGGGCGGCTGCGCGTGCTGGGGCGGGCCGACGACGTGATCAACACCGGTGGGGAGAAGGTGGTCGCCGCGGCGGTGGCCGCCGTCGTGGCCGACCATCCCGCCGTCACCGACGCCGTGGTGGTCGGGCAGCCCGATCCCGAGTGGGGCGAGCGGGTGGTGGCCGTCGTCGTGTCGCCGGATCCCCCGTCCCTGGCCGAGCTGCGCGCCTTCGTCAAGGAGCGGCTGCCCTCCTACGCGGCCCCCGCCAGGCTTGTCGTCCTGCCCGAAATACCACTTTTGGTCAATGGCAAGCCAGACCTCGAAGCGCTCCGTTATGGTCGTGTCGGGGAACCGTGAGGGCGTCACCGCGCGTCCAACGGACAGCCGAACAGGAGGGACGAGCTCGATGAAGGTGACCCGCAAGACCTTGGTCTCCGCCGGGGTCGTCGGCGTGGTCCTCGCCGGCGGCGTCTCCGTCACGGCGGCCGCCTCGGAGGCGGGCGTCCGGGGGGCCGAGGTCGGGAGATCCACGGGCGCGAAGGTGAGCACGACCCCGCACGACACCGAGCCTTCCGTGGCCCCGCACGACGCCGAGCCCCCCGGGAGCACGCCCGGCGAGGAGCCGTCGCCCTCGACGCCGGAGACTCCGCCCGCGGAGGATTACATCGTGTCCGAGGAGGTCAACCCGGATTCGGGGGCGGTCCTCGACTACTGGACCGAAGACCGCCTGGAGGAGGCGGAGCCATTCCCCCTGCCCGCGGGGGAGGGCCAGCTGGAAGTGCACCGATAGCCGCGTTTCCCGGCGCTCTGTAGGGGTGGATCGCCTTCGCGGCGATCCACCCATCATATTTTCCGCGTCAAGTCGGGAACAGAAAGTTCTTGCAAGGGGTTATTGGTACTGGTGCGCTGAGCGGCCCCCAGACCGCCCCACCCCGACAATCTGTAAGAAGACGACTCCGTGATGGAGGAGGTGTCCTCATGCCCCAAACCGCCGTGGCGACCTCGTCAGAGGCCCCGACGACCCTCGAGCAGCTTCTTGACCGAGGGCGAGTCCAGGGCCACCTTTCACTCGCGGAGCTGCGTCACGCCTTCGCTGAGGCGGGTGTCAGCCCCACCGAGGGCAGGGCGATCCTGCGCGAGCTGACCGAGGCCGGCGTCAGCCTGGCGGCCGACAACGAGCCCCCGCTCGGCGCGACCGCCGGCAGGTCCGCGGCCAGGACCGCCACCCGCAAGACCGCCACCCGCAGGGCCAAGGCCGCGCCCGCCAGGAAGGCCGCGCCCGCGAAGACGGCGGCCCCGGAGGCGGAGGCCACCGAGACCGCCACCGCGCCCGGGACCCGGAGGACCGCCCAGGCCAAGGCGCAGGCCGAGCCCGCGCCCAAGGACCTCGACGAGTTCAAGGACGCCGCGGTCGACCTCGACGACGAGGAGTGGGCTGCCGCCGAGGAGGACCTGGAGGCCGAGCCCGCGCTCGACCTGGACGACCAGTCCTCGGTGATGGGCGACTCGGTCCACACCTACCTGAAGTCGATCGGCCGCCGCACCCTGCTCACCGCCGCCCAGGAGGTGGAGCTGGCCAAGCGCATCGAGGCCGGCCTGTACGCCGAGGCCAAGCTCGAGTCGGAGCCCGGCCTGTCCGCGGCCATGCGTGACGACCTGGAGTGGATCGCCGAGGACGGCCGCCGGGCCAAGGACCACATGCTGGAGGCCAACCTCCGCCTGGTCGTCTCCGTCGCCAAGAAGTACACCGACCGGGGCATGGCCCTGCTCGACGTGGTCCAGGAGGGCAACCTGGGCCTGATCCGGGCGGTGGAGAAGTTCGACTACACCAAGGGCTACAAGTTCTCCACCTACGCCATGTGGTGGATCCGCCAGGCCATCCAGCGGGGTTTCGCCGACTCCGCGCGCACCATCCGCCTGCCCGTGCACGTCCTGGAGATGCTCTCCAAGCTGTCGCGCGTCGAGCGCGACATGCACCAGCGGCTGGGCCGGGAGCCCACCCCGGAGGAGCTCGCGGTCGAGCTGGACAAGACCCCCGACCAGATCGAGGAGCTGCTGCGCACCAGCCGCCAGCCGATCAGCCTCAACGCCACCATCGGCGAGGACGGCGAGACCACCATCGGCGACCTCATCGAGGACGTCGACTCGCCCGAGGCGTCGGAGGTCGTCGACCGCCAGCTTCTCGGCGAGCAGCTGCGCGGCGTGCTCGGCAACCTCTCGCCCCGGGAGGCCAAGATCATGGCCCTGCGCTTCGGCCTCGTCGACGGCAAGCCGCACACCCTCGACGAGATCGGCAAGCACCTGGGCCTGACGCGCGAGCGCATCCGCCAGCTCGAGAAGGAGTCGCTCTCCAAGCTCCGCCACCCCAGCAACACCCGGCCGCTGCTCGACTGGGCCAGCTGAGCCGCCCGTCCGGCCCGGACGGATCACCGGGCCCCGCTTCGAAGGGCGCCGTCGCGAGACCTTCCGGTCCGCGGCGGCGCCCTTCGCCGCGTCCGCCGTCCGGTGGACGCGCCGTCCCGGCGGGCGGCCTTCAGGCCCCTCAGTCCTCGGCGAGGTCCGGATCCCGCAGGGGGCGCAGCGCGACAGCCAGGCGGGCGAGCTCGTCGAGCATGGCGGCCGAGGCCGCCGTCATGACCTCGTTGGGCCGCAGGCGCTGCTCGTCGTCGAGGAACGTCCGCACGAAGGGGATGTTCACCGCCTCCACCACCGGGACCATCTTCAGCGACGCCACGACCGGCTTGAGCATCTGCAGCGCCCGGGTGCCCGCGGCCACGCCGCCGTAGCTGACGAAGCCGACAGGCTTGTGCTGCCACTCCTGGTGCAGGTAGTCCAGCGCGTTCTTGATGGCCGCGTTGAACCCGTGGTTGTACTCGGGAATCACGAAGACGAACGCGTCGGCGCGGTCGACGGCGGCGCTCCACTCCCTGGTGTGCCGGTGCTCGTAGCGCCGCAGCCGGGGGTGGTGCGGCTCGTCGAACAGGGGCAGGCCGACCTCGGCCAGATCGACGAGCTCGGGCTCGAAGCCTTTGTGCGCGACGGCCTCGTCGAGGATCCACTCGCCCACCGGCAGACCGACCCGGCCGGGCCTGGTGCTGCCGATGACGATCTGGAGAACGGGTTTGCTCATGGGAGATCTTCTTTCACGGGTCGCGGTGGCCGTTCCGCGGAGGGCGGCTGTGGCGGGCCGCTCGGGACGGGGCCGCCCGCGACATTTTGCTGATGCATCAACATACATATCGAACATACGTTGATGCGTCAACATTCCGGGCTACGATGGGGGGATGACCGACCCGCGGTGGCTGAACGAGCGCGAGCAGCGCATGTGGCGTGCCTTCCGGGACATGAATCGGCGGCTGGAGGCCGTCATGGGCAGGCAGCTCGACGAGGCCGGACTGTCCCCCGCGGACTACAGCCTGCTGGTGCCGCTGTCGGAGGCTCCCGGGCGGCGGCTGCGCGCCCGCGAGCTGCGACGGGGAATCGGCTGGGACCGGAGCCGGCTGGCGCACCAGATGCGCCGGATGGAACAGCGCGGGCTGATCGCCCGGGAGGAGTGCCCGGGCGACGCCCGGGGCACCGTGATCAGGCTCACCGGCGAGGGTCTGCGGGCGATCGAGGAGGCCGCTCCCGGCCACGCCGAGACCGTCCGGCGCCACTTCGTCGACCTGCTGACGGACGAGGAGATCGACACCCTTACCGCGATCGCCGACCGCGTGCTGCGCCGCATCGCCGCCGACGGCCGGCCGCCCGGCTAGCGCGGCCGGTCCACGCCCCGGCGGGGCCGGATGTTCGCCATCCGCGAGATCACGTCAATGAATTTCATTTCCACATTAGGATGAGCGGCCACTCCCGGACGACAGACAGGAGAAGCCGTTGAAACCCGCCGACGTGGGAACCGTCTTCGACAGCACGGACGCCGAGTTCGCCGAGCTCGGTCCGGTGCTCTGGAACCCGATCGGTGCGGCCACCGTCGCCGCGGCGCGGATCCACCCCGGCGAACGTGTCCTCGACGCCTGCTGCGGCGCCGGCTCCTCGGCGATCCCCGCCGCGGCCGCCGCCGGGCCCGAGGGCCGGGTGGACGCCGTGGACCTGGCCGGATCGCTGCTGGAGCACGGCCGCCGCCGGGCCGCCGCCGCCGGAATCGGCAACCTCGTGTTCACCAGGGCCGACGTGACCTCGTGGGCGCCCGCCGGGAACGAGCCGTACGACCTGGTGCAGTGCGTCCACGGGGTCTTCTTCCTCCCCGACATGGACGCCGCGGTCTCCCGCCTGATCGGGCTGCTCCGGCCCGGCGGCCGGCTGGTGGTGACAACCTGGGCCAGAGGGGCGATGGAGGACTTCGGCCGGGCCTTCTCCACCGCGGTCGAGAAGGTCCGGGGAACGCCCGGCCAGGCGCCGAACAACCGTGACTCGGTGACGCGCATCGACTCCGAGGAGAGCCTCGGCGGGTGGATGACCGGCCTCGGCCTGGAGCGGGTCACGGTCACCCGGTCACCGCTGTCCCTGCCGCTGGACGACTCCCTGGCCTGGACCCTGATCCTCGGCAGCGGGTTCCGGGGCCTGCTGAACGGCCTGGACGACACCGCGGTCGAGCGCGTCCGGACCATCCTGTCCGGACTGCTCCGGGAGCGAGGGCTGCGCACCCTGGACGCCACCTCGCTGATCGGCGTGGGCGTCAGACCGGCGGAGTGACGCGGGGCGGGGCCCACGCCGCCCCGCCGCACGACCCGTCAGGGGCGGAACGCGCCCGGGGGCGTCGCCGGCCCGGCCGGACGGGAGACACCTCGCCGCCCGCCACGGCGGCACGCGGTGGCCGGACAGGGGGAAGGCCGCCCCGCCCGGGCCGTGCGGGGTCAGCGGGCGGTGGCGGTGACCGGGCGCGGAACGCGGGCGATGCCGGTCAGGCGGTTCTGCTCGCGGAGGGTGCGCAGCCGATCGACCTCGGCGCTCCACTCGGCGCCCTTCGGGGTGGCCTTGCCCTTGCGGCGGCGGAGGCGGTCGTCGTACGCCTTGATCCCGAAGGTGGCGCGCTGGTTGGCCTCGGCGGCGCGGAGAGCCTCGGTCAGCGCCCGGTCGAAGGCCAGCCCGGCGGCCCGCAGCTCCTCGACGGGAGCGGCGGCGGCCTGTACGCGGCGCAGCTCCGCCTCGGCGGCGCGCGCCTTCTCCAGGAGCTCGGGGAAGCTCTTCCCGACCTCCTGGTCGGCGTGGTGGCGAACCTCCGCCTCCCGGCTCACACGCGGTCGGAAAAACGCCATCGTCTGCCCTTTCTCGCCTGTTGCCGGGCCTGCTCCGGCAGATCACCGCTCGTAGCCTACGCCGTCCGCCCCCGCCGCAGGTACTCGGGGACCGGCGCGACCGGCGTGGCATCCTTTACGCAGTAAGGTTACCGGTGACAGGATGGGGGCCATGCCTGCCAAGCGACCGCCCATCCCCCTGTCCCGAGAGCGCATCATCGACGCGGCACTGCACATCGCCGACAGCCAGGGGCTGCGGCGGCTGACGATGCGCCGGCTGGGCGACGCGCTCCAGGTCGAGGCGATGGCCATCTACCACCACCTGCCCCGCGGCAAGGACGCCCTCATGGACGCGCTGGCCGAGCACGTCACCGCCGTCCACGTCGAACCGGGCGGGAGCTGGCAGGAGAGCGCGCGAGCATGGTGCCGGGCGAGCCGGGCCGCGCTCAGGGAGCACCCGGGGGTGCTGGCGCTCGCGCTGACCAAACCGCCGAAGGGGCGGGCGGCGAGCGCGATCAGAGAACAGACCGAGCAGCTGGCCGAGGCGGGGCTCGCCGACCCGGCGGGCGCGGTGCGGGCACTGCGCGCCTACGTCTTCGGCGCGGTGGCGGTGGAGGTCCAGCGGTCGGGGTGGGCCGAACCGTCGGGCGACGGGGACGAGCCCTGGCGCCCCCCGTCCCGAGGCGGCGGCAGCCCGGAGGCGGACGCCGACTTCGAGCTGGGGCTGGAGGCGCTCCTGGCCGGCCTGACGGGGCGTTGACGCACGTCAGCAAGTTGTGACCGATCATTTATCCGCAGGTCGGCGTGTCGCGCTTGGCCGGATATCGTGACATGAGGCATGCTGTGTAATAGGTCACACCCCCGGCAGAATCCCAACGGACTGACCCTCCCGCAGTTCGCAAACAGTCCTAACGGGCTATGTCGCCGGAGTGGGATCGGTCACACACTTGATGTGCGGCCTCACTCCGTTCGGGGCACGCACAGTCATATGTCAACATCCACCTGCTCGTCCCCCGTCATGCGTGGGAACGGAGTCCCATGGGTGACGGTGCTCGCCGGACATCCGATGCCGACCCCTGTCCCGACGCCGACTCCGGCGAGCCGACACGAGAGATCCGGAGGCACGCCGATGTGCCCGCATGAGCCGGCCTGTCCGCCAGCTGACGCACTCGACCGCGAAGCCGCCCGCACCCTGGCGGCCCACCCAGAGCAGGGCTGGAGCCTGCTCTGCAACGGTGTGGTGCTGTTCGAGGACACCGGCGAGCTCCTTCCCAACGGCGCCGTCATCGAGCCGCACCGGCCGCTGGCCGGCGTCTCCTGACCGCCGCCCCATCACGCCGAGCCTGATCGCATCCTCACATCGAGCCAGTCGGCGACGACCCCGCCCACCCGTACGGGGTCTTTCTTGAAATCGTGCCCCTCTCCCGGCAGCACCACCAGGCGGGCGGCGTCCGCCGCCTCGGGAACGCCGAAGGGATCACGATCACCGTTGACGACGAGCACGTCGACACCCGCCGCGCGCAGCTCTCCGGCGCGGGAACGCTCCGGTCTGCCCGGCGGGTGCAGCGGGAACGCCAGCGCGACGACCGCCTCGGCCCCGACCCGCGACGCCGTGCGGCAGGCGACCCTGGCCCCGTTGCTCCGCCCGCCCTGCACGAGCGGCAGCCCCGGGTAACGCCCGCGGATCCCGGCCGCCAGCACCTCCCACGCCTCGTCCTGTTTGACCGCCGGGCCCGGTGCGCGGGCGCCGCGCACCCGGAACGGCTGGAGCACCCTGGCGACCACTCCGCCGATCTTCACGACCGCGTCCCGTACGGCCAGCAGGTCGGGGGCGTCCACTCCCCCGGCCGAGCCGTGGGTCAGCACGAGCAGGAAGCGAAGGTCGGCCACCTCGTCGATCTCCGCCACGGCAGGACCGTGCGGAGTCGCGATCTCCATGGTCGTCGGTGTGTCCGCGGGGGACACCGGCTCGGAAGCAGACACGGATCTCGTCCTAACGGCTGATGTCAACAGGTGGGCGCGGGTGAACAATCGGAGCGTGCAGGACCACCACGATATCCGTCAGGACATGCGCGCCACCGTCGAGGCCCGGCGCCACCTCGGCCCCGAGTACGAGGCCGCTCTCATCGAGTCGTTCGTGTCGCGTCTCGACGCGACCATCGCCCAGCGCGTGCGCGCGGAGATGCACGCCGCCGGGGGCCCGGCGCCCGGCCGGCAGCGCAAGAACGGCGGCTCGCTCGCGATCGCCCTCGGCTCGATGGGCCTGGGCATCCCGCTGACCGGCATCGCCGCCGGAGAGGCCGGGACCGCCGGGCTGCTGCTGACCTGGGGAGGAATCGTCGCGATCAACGTCGCCCACGCCCTCGGCCGCTGGCGCGCCCGCGACTGATCCCGGCCCGCCGGGCCTCAGCGGTCGCGGCCGGAACTCAGAGGTCGCGGTCGAGCCGGAGCCGGACCTCGCCCGCGAGATCCTCGTCGGGGCTCTCCAGGCCGTAGCGCCACACACGCTCAGCGTCCTCGTCGCGCCCGCGCAACGGCAGCGTACGGGCGAGGAGTTCGATGGCCAGCGCACCGGTCTCGGCGTCGCACCCCTCCTCGATCGCACCGGAGAACTCGGCGCAGGCCAGCTCCAGGTGGACGATGCCGAGCATCACCCGCAGCCGCGACGCCTCCGCCACGCCGGGCACCGACAGCGCCTCCAGCAGGACCTCGGCCGCGGCTCCCGCCTCGCCCTCCTCCAGGAGGATCTCCGCCAGCCGCTGGGCGGCGCCGGAGGCGATCTCCGGGTCACCGGTGGCCAGGGCGTCCCGCAGGGAGCGCTCGGCCTCCTCGGTGCCCGTGGCGAGCCTGGCGAGCGCCATGTGCGCCAGCGGGACGTAGGTGGGGTTACCGGTGCCGAGCGCGGCCTGCCAGGCGGCCCTGGCCTGGTCGGGCAGGTCCTCCCGCTCGAAGCTCCCGGCGAGCAGGCACGCGGCCTGGGCGGCGAACTCGGGGTGACCGGTCGCCAGCGCGGTGCGCGCGGCCGCACGGGAGCCGGGCACGTCCCCGCGCTCCTCCAGGACCACCGCCAGGCCCACCGCGGCCTGGGCCAGGTCGGGGCCGCCTGGGTCGGCGACGAGCTCAGCGAAGATCGTGGCGGCGCCGTCGAGATCGCCCGACTCGGCCAATCTCCGCGCGGTTTCCAACGGAGGCGTGTCCACCTCTGGCATGCATGATCCTTCCCGGGTGAGGAGACGCCCCGAGCCTAACGACTCGGGGCGTCACTCGTCCCTCCGCATGCCGGGCGGATCTGCGGCCGGTCCCCGCCGGGAGATCAGTCCTCGTAGGCGGCCAGGGGCGGGCAGGAGCACACCAGGTTGCGGTCGCCGTAGGCCTGGTCGATCCGGCGTACCGGCGACCAGTACTTGTTCTCGCGCAGGGAGCCCAGCGGGTAGGCGGCCTCCGCCCGGGTGTAGGGGTGGGCCCATTCGTCGGCGAGCAGGCAGTCGGCCGTGTGCGGGGCGTTGCGCAGCGGGTTGTCGGTCTTGTCGTACGCCCCGGAGGCGACCTTGTCGATCTCGCCGCGGATCGCGATCATGGCGTCGCAGAACCGGTCGAGCTCGGCCAGGTCCTCGCTCTCGGTCGGCTCGATCATCAGTGTGCCGGCCACCGGGAAGGACATCGTCGGGGCGTGGAAGCCGTAGTCGACGAGCCGCTTGGCCACGTCGTCGACGGTCACGCCGGTCTCCTTGGTGATCTGGCGCAGGTCGATGATGCACTCATGGGCCACCAGGCCGCCGCGGCCGGTGTACAGGACCGGGTAGTGGGGGCTGAGCCTGCGGGCCAGGTAGTTGGCCGAGAGGATGGCCTGCTCGGTGGCCGCGCGCAGGCCGTCGCCGCCCATCATGCGGATGTACGCCCAGGAGATGGGCAGGATGCCCGCCGAACCGTACGGCGCGGCGGAGACCGGGCCGACCGCCGAGCCGTCGCGCAGCGGGTGGCCGGGCAGGTAGTCGGCCAGGTGCGCGCGGACGGCGACCGGGCCGACGCCGGGACCGCCGCCGCCGTGCGGGATGCAGAAGGTCTTGTGCAGGTTGAGGTGGGAGACGTCCGCCCCGAACTCGCCCGGCTTGGCCAGGCCGACCAGCGCGTTGAGGTTGGCGCCGTCGACGTAGACCTGCCCGCCGGCCTCGTGGACCAGCTCGCAGACCCGGCCGATCGTCTCCTCGTACACGCCGTGCGTGGACGGGTAGGTCACCATGATCGCGGCGAGCCGGTCGCGATGCTTGTCGACCTTCGCGGTGAGGTCGGCGAGGTCCACGTTGCCGTCGTCGTCGCACGAGACCACGACGACGCGCATGCCCGCCATGACGGCGCTGGCGGCGTTGGTGCCGTGCGCGGAGGAGGGGATCAGGCACACGTCGCGGTCCTGCTCACCGCGCGCCCGGTGGTAGGCGCGGATGGCCAGCAGCCCGGCGAACTCGCCCTGCGACCCGGCGTTGGGCTGGATCGAGACGGCGTCGTACCCGGTGACCTGGGCCAGCCAGGACTCCAGCTCCCCGACCAGCTCGAGGTAGCCGCGGGCCTGGTCCTCGGGCGCGTAGGGGTGGAGCCCGGCGAACTCCGGCCAGGTGATGGGCTCCATCTCGGTGGTGGCGTTGAGCTTCATGGTGCAGGAGCCCAGCGGGATCATCGACCGGTCGAGCGCGACGTCCTTGTCCTGGAGCTTGCGCAGGTAGCGCAGCATCGCGGTCTCGGAGCGGTGGCTGTGGAAGACCGGGTGGGTCAGGTAGTCGCTCACCCGCACCAGGTCGGACGGGAGCGCGTCGTGTGCGGCGGCGTCGAGGTCGGCCAGGACGGCGCCGCTGACCTCGAACGCGGCCAGGACCTCCTCCAGGTGGATGAGCTCGGTCTTCTCGTCGCAGGTGATGCCCACGTGGTCGGCGTCGACCAGGCGCAGGTTGATCCCGTTGTCCCGGGCCGTGGCGACGACCTGGGCGGCGCGCCCCGGCACCCTGGCGAGCACGGTGTCGAAGAAGGTGTCGTGCACGATCTCGACACCGCCCTGCCGCAGGCCCTCGGCGAGCACGACGGCGTGCCGGTGGGTGCGGCGGCCGATCCGGCGCAGGCCCTCGGGCCCGTGGTAGACGGCGTACATGCCCGCGATCACGGCGAGCAGCACCTGCGCGGTGCAGATGTTGCTGGTGGCCTTCTCCCGGCGGATGTGCTGCTCGCGGGTCTGCAGCGCGAGCCGGTAGGCGGGGCGCCCGTCGGCGTCCTGGGAGACGCCGACCAGCCGGCCGGGCATCTGGCGCTGGAGACCGTCGCGGACGGCCATGTAGGCCGCGTGGGGGCCGCCGAAGCCCAGCGGGACGCCGAAGCGCTGCGAGGAGCCGACCGCGATGTCGGCGCCGAGCTCGCCGGGCGCGGCGAGCAGGGTCAGGGCGAGCAGGTCGGCGGCGGCGACCACCTGGGCACCGCGGGCGTGGGCGGCGTCGGCGACGGCGCGGAAGTCGCGGATCCGGCCGCTGGCCCCGGGGTACTGCACGAGCACGCCGAAGCAGTCGGGAAGCTCCCCGGCGAAGTCGCTCTCGACCAGCTCGATGCCGAGCGGCTCGGCGCGGGTGCGCAGCACCGCCTTGGTCTGCGGCAGCGCGTCGGCGTCGACCACGAAGACGTTGGACGAGGTGCGGACGGCCCGGCGGGCCAGGGTCATGGCCTCGGCGGCGGCGGTGGCCTCGTCGAGTAGCGACGCGCCGGCGACGTCGAGCGCGGTGAGGTCGGAGACGACCGTCTGGAAATTGATCAGGGCCTCCAGGCGGCCCTGGGAGATCTCCGGCTGGTAGGGCGTGTACGCGGTGTACCAGCCCGGGTTCTCCAGCAGGTTGCGGCGGATGACGGCCGGAGTGATCGTGTCGTGGTAGCCCAGGCCGATCATCGAGGTGAGCACCGTGTTGCGCGAGGCGAGAACGCGCAGCTCGGCGATCGCCTGGGTCTCGCTCGCCGCGGGGGGCAGGTCCAGCGGCTCGGTGGCCCGGATCGCCTCCGGCACGGCCACCGCGACCAGGTCCGCGGTGGAGGCGAAGCCGACCGCCTCCAGCATGCGGGCCTGGCCCGCGTCGTCGGGCCCGATGTGGCGGCTGGCGAAAGGCGGCGGGGCGAGCTCGTCGAGCGGTGACAGGTCGGTCATGAAAAGCCTCCCGAGGCGGTGGAGACCGGCGCTGGGCGCGGACATATGGCCGGATCTCCCCCTCTGTCATCGCGACCTGAGAGTTTCACCTGCCCTGCCGGGAGGTTTTCACCGTCGGTGAGACGCGCCTGGCGAGCGCACCTGCTTTCCAGAGTTGCCTCGTCCGTGCGGTACGGGTGCCTGAGAGATTCCGGGGAGGTTGCTCCTTCGGCGCCCCGGTCATGCCGGGGTCTCTCCCGCGCAGAGTCAGTGGCGAGTTAACTTTACCCGGTTCGTCGTGCTCTGCGACGACGGGCCAGCTCATCGGCGTGGTCTCCTAAAGGGCTCGCCGGTTCCGCCCGCTCGCCTGGGATGTTCGCCAGGGAGCCCTCCACCTCCTGCCACACCCGGCCGAGGGCGATGCCGAAGACGCCCTGCCCGCCCTGGAGCAGGTCGATGACCTCGTCGGGGGAGGTGCACTCGTAGACGCTCACCCCGTCGCTCATCAGGGTGATCTCGGCGAGGTCGTTGACGCCGCGGTCACGCAGGTGCTGCACGGCGATGCGGATCTGCTGGAGGGAGACGCCGGTGTCGAGAAGCCGCTTGACGACTTTGAGCACCAGGATGTCGCGGAAGCCGTACAGGCGCTGGGAGCCGGAGCCGTGAGCGGCCCGGACGGTGGGCTCGACCAGGCCGGTGCGCGCCCAGTAGTCGAGTTGCCGATAGGTGATGCCGGCCGCGGCGCACGCCGTCGGGCCCCGGTAGCCGATGTCGGCGGGCACTTTCACCGGTCGCCCGTCGAACAGCAGACCCTCTTCACCCGCGCGCTGACGTGCCGACTGGCGCCGTTCCGGGTCATCCTGATCGGCGTTTCTACCCTCGCCGCTGCTGACCGCCACGCGGACCTCCGGCTTTCTCTCATCCCGCGGCCTGATCTGGGGGTTTACACACGGCCGCAGGTTTCACTTGCACCGTAGGACCGGTGCCAAGCCCAGTCAACGACCCCACCCGGCGCGTCGTGAAGCGTAAATGCACCGAAATTCCTACCCTGCGCGACCAAAGTCCTCAGGTGTGATGTTGTCAAGGAATGCCCTGAACTTCTCCACCTCGTCCTCTTGATCATCGGGAATGATCACCCCTGCTTCCCGGACCACCTCCTCGCTTGCGAAGATACGTGCGCCGGTGCGCAGCGCCAAGGCGATGGAGTCGGACGGACGCGCGCTGACCTCGACGCCGTTGGAGAAGACGAGGTCGGCGAAGAAGATCCCGTCACGCAACGCGACGATGTTGACCGTACTGAGGCGCACGCCCAGCCCGTCGAGCACGTCACGGAACAGGTCGTGGGTGAGCGGCCGGGGAGGCGGCTCCTCGGCCTGGGCCATGGCGATCGCCGTGGCCTCCGTCATGCCGATCCAGATCGGCAGGTAGCGCTCCCCATGCATCTCTTTGAGCAGGACGATCGGCTGGTTGGAGGGCATTTCAACTCGAACGCCCACGACCTCCATCTGCAACACGGGCTGCTCCGTCTTCGCTGGATTCCGACCGTTTTGTTCAACGTAACACTCGTGGGGGCATGAGTGCCTGGTCAGGTGCTCACCGACCCAGGACCCCACGGACGCCGGAACGCAGCAGGGAGGCGTGCAATTCCAGGAGCAGGCCGGAGATCTCGCGTGCCGTCTCGTCGGCCTGATCGATCGCGCCGGGCCCCCGGCGGCGGAGCAACGGGGCCACGGCCTGCTCCACCAGCCCGGCCTCGCGCTCGGCGGCGGCCTTGACCGCCCTCAGATGGCGGGCGCGCAGGCCGAAGGGGGCCAGGGCGCCGACGCTGCGGGCCACGGCCAGCGCCTCGGCGTCGTAGTGGCGGGCCACCGCGGCCAGCAACCCGTAGTCTTCGAGCTCGGCAAGGGTCTCCTCGTCGATCTCGGCGGCGGCCAGCAGCTCCTCACGGCTGAGGCGCACCTCGGGGGGCGGGTCGCTGGGAAGGGCCCGCGGCCGGTCAACCGGGCGCTGCTCACGGTCGGCCGCCTCCAGGCGGTCCTTGATCACGCGGAGCGGCAGGTAGCGGTCACGCTGCTCCCGCAGGATGTAGCGCAACCGCTCGACGTCGGCGTAGGTGAACTTGCGGTAGCCGGAGGGACTGCGCTCCGGCACGATCAAGCCCTCGCCCTCCAGGAAACGGATCTTGGAGATGCTGACGTCGGGGAACTCGCCCTGCAGGAGGGCGAGCACCTCCCCGATGCTCATGTGCGCACGGGCGGCCTGCGAGCTCATCATCCTCCCGCGGCGCCGCGGGTCAGGAAGACCAGACGGAACTTGCCGATCTGCACCTCGTCGCCGCCGTAGAGCGGGACCTCCTCGATGCGCTCACGGTTGACGTACGTGCCGTTGAGGCTGCCGACGTCGCGCACGGTGAACACCCCGCCGCCGCGCCGGTAGAACTCCACGTGACGGCGCGAGACCGTGATGTCGTCGAGGAAGATGTCACTGTCGGGATGACGGCCCACGGTGGTCAGGTCGCTGTCCAGCAGGAACCGGCTGCCCGCGTTCGGGCCGCGCATGGCGACCAGCAGCGCGGAGCCCGGAGGAAGCTGCTCAACGGCCTGCCGCTCGGCGAGAAGCGTCTCCCCGGTCTCCGCCTCATAGGCCTCGATACCGGAGAGGGAGATCGTCGAGGTGCTGTCTCCGGGTGTGTCGGCGAACCTGGTCAGCGGCGACCCGCATCGGGAACAGAAACGGGCATCCTCAGGGTTGGCATGACCGCACTGCGTGCAGTAGACGCTCGGCATCGATCGGCTCGGCCTCCTACCGCGAAGACGCGGCAACGGTGCTTAGTGATGCGCGCGCCTCGCTTCTTCGCTTCTCAAGGGATTATCTCAGACTGCGAATGCCGCAACTTACAGCGATGAGACGCGAAGGTCAAGGCTGACGCTCAACCACGGGTACGGTCGCTGACAAAGTTACAGGGGGGCGGCGTCCCCGGTCCATGGTGCCGCGCGGTGTTCCCGACATCGGCAGGGCCCCGGCGCGGTCGCCCGGGACCGGCCCGGGACCCCGGCGCGGCCGCCCGGGACCCCGGCGCGGCCGCCCGGGTCGTGGAGGAGGCCGTCAGCCACCGGCGGCCTCCTCCACGACCCGCGCCCAGTGTTCGATCAGGGCCTGCGCCGAGTCCACGTCGGCCCCCTCGGCCCACAGGTGGGTGACGGCCTCGGCCGGGTCGGGCAGCACCAGGGCCCAGCCGCCGTCCTCGGCGACGACCCGGACACCGTCGGTGGTGTCGATGCGGTGGTGCTCGGCCGCCTCGATGACCGAGCGCATCACCGCGCCCTTGGCCGCCCAGGGCGTCGGCACGGTGCGGCGCAGGAGCTTGGCCTCGGGGATCCTGGCGTCGATCTGGCTGAGCGACAGGCGGGTCCTGGCCACCAGGCCCAGCAGGCGGAGGAAGACCGCCAGGCCGTCCACCGTGGGCCCGAACTCGGGCACGATGAAACCGCCGCGCCCGTCGGCCGCGAATATCATGTCGTGCCCCCGCGCCGCGGCGGTGAGCGCGTCGATCCCGGTGGAGGTCCACTCCGCGTGCACGCCGTGGAACCTGCAGACCTGCTCGGCCACCCGCGTGGTCGTGACCGGCAGCGCCACCCGCCCGCCCTGGCGCTCGGCCGCGACCAGGTCCAGCACCACCAGCAGGGCGCGCTCCTCGCTGATCAGCTGACCCATCTCGTCCACCAGGGCGACCCGCTCCCCCACCGGGTCGAAGCGGACCCCGAAGGCCGCCCTCGAGGAGCTGACGAGCTCCGACAGACGCTGCAGGTCACGGCGGCGCTCGGCGAGGGTCTCGGTGGGCGAGGCGTCGTCCAGGCGGTTGTTGACGGTGAGCACGTCCACCCCCACCCGGCCCAGGAGGCTGGGCAGCACCAGTGAGGAGGTGCCGCCGGCGCAGTCGACGACGACCTTCATGTCGGCGTCGCGGACCCCGCTGATGTCGACCAGGCGCAGCAGCTCGCGCGTGTAGTCCTCCACCGCCCTGGCGGGGAAGCTGAGCTCGGCGATCTCGCCGGGGAAGGCGCGGCGGAACTCCTGCCGGGAGAAGACCCGGTCGAGCTTGCGCTGGGCCGGCGGGGAGAGGTCGGCGCCGTGCTCGTCCATGAAGACGATGTCGACGCTCTGCGGGTCGCCGGGGGTGGTGCGCAGCGCGATGCCGCCGACGGCGTTCTCCCGGGCGGTGTGGAAGCGGGCCACGGGCAGCGGGGAGGCCTCCAGATCGATCACGTTGATGGCGCTGGCGTTCAGCGCGCTGATCACGGCACGTTTCAGCGCCCGCGCGGCCCGGGAGGAGTCGCGGGAGGTGATGACCGAGGTGCCCTTCTTGAGGGTGGTGGCGTAGGCGCTGGCCAGCCGCACGCACAGCTCGGGGGTGATCTCCACGTTGACCAGGCCGCTGACCCCGCGGGGGCCGAAGAGGCTGCGCTGGGCGCGGGGCTCCCAGATGACGCTGGTGTTGATCACCGCGCCGGCCTCGATGGTCTTGAACGGGTATATCTTGACGCCGGAGGAGATGTACGCCTCCGCCTCGATGATGCACTCGTCACCGACGACGGCGCCCTCCTCGACCCTGGCGGCGGTCATCAGGTCGGTGTTCTTGCCGATCACGCAGCCGCGCAGGTGGGCGCCGGGGCCGACGTAGACGTTGTCGTGGACGACCGCGCGGTGCAGGAAGGCGCCCTCCCTGACCACCGCGTTGCTGCCCAGCACGGTGTACTCACGCAGTTCGGCCCCGGCCTCGACCTTGGCGTAGTCGCCGATGTAGAGGGGGCCCTTCAGGACGGCGTCGGGGTCGAGCGAGGCGCCTTCGGCCACCCAGATGCCGGGCGAGAGCTCGAAGGCGTCGACGTCGATCTTGACTCGGCCGGACAGCACGTCGGCCTGGGCCTTGAGGTAGCTCTCGTGGGTGCCGACGTCCTCCCAGTAGCCGTCGGCCACGTAACCGTACAGGGGGGCGCCGCGCTCCAGCAGCCGGGGGAAGACGTCACCCGACCAGTCGACGGACTCGCCGGTGGCGATCTCGTCGAGAACCTCGGGCTCCATCACGTAGATGCCGGTGTTGACGGTGTCGGAGAAGACCTGGCCCCAGGTGGGCTTCTCCAGGAAGCGCTCCACCCGGCCGTGGTCGTCGACGATGACGATGCCGAACTCCAGCGGGTTGGGCACCCGCTTGAGCCCGATGGTGACCATCGCCTCGTTCTCGCGGTGGAAGCGGATCATGTCGGTCAGGTCGATGTCGGTCAGCGCGTCGCCGGAGATGACCAGGAAACGGTCGTCGCGGAGCTTGTCGGCGGCGTTCTTGACGCTGCCCGCGGTGCCGAGGGGCGTGTCCTCGGTGGCGTAGTGGAGGCTCATGCCGAGTTCGTCGCCGTCGCCGAAGTAGTTGCGCACCAGGGCGGCCAGGAACTGCACGGTGACCACGGTCTCGGTGAAGCCGTGCCGCTTCAGCAGGCGCAGCACGTGCTCCATGATCGGCCGGTTGATCACAGGTAGGAGAGGCTTGGGCTGGTTCGCGGTCATCGGCCGGAGCCGTGTCCCCTCCCCGCCCGCCATCACGACGGCCTTCACAGATCACCTCTTCAGGCGTTTTGCCCCGCTTACGAGCTGACGCACCTGTACCCAATACAGCACCCCGGACCACCAGTACAGGCCGGTCCCCCAGATGGCGAGCGACCAGCCGACGATCCGGGCCGGGTCGGCGTACCAGGCGTCGTGGTGGGCGAGGAAGAGCAGGGGAAAGGCGTAGAGCAGGTTGGCGGTGGCGGCCTTGCCGAGGAAGTGCACGGGCAGGGCCGGGCCGTATCCGAGACGGCGCAGGATGACGGGGATGCCCAGCAGCATCACGTCGCGCAGCGGGACGGCCAGTGCCAGCCACCAAGGGATGATCTCGCGCATGGCGAGGCCGAAGAGGGTGGCCAGGATGTAGAGGCGGTCGGCCAGCGGATCCAGCAGGCGGCCGAGCCTGCTCGTCTGGTTCCACGCACGGGCGATCTTGCCGTCGAGCCAGTCGGAGAACCCCGCCAGCATCAGCAGCGCGACGGCCCAGCCGTCGGCCTTCGGCCCCAGCACCAGCCACAGGAAGACCGGTACGCCCAGGAGCCTGGCCAGGCTCAACGCGTTGGGAACCGTCCAGATGCGGTGCTCGGCTGCCGATGCTTCCGGATTCACCGGTGTGTCTCCCTCCCCGTGTCTGATGCCGACCCTACCTGCGTGGGACGGCGGTGAGCCGTACCGCGCCCCGGGAATCCCCCGGTTCCGGAAGTCTCCGAGAGGGGGAGCAGCGGGAAAGAGAGCGGCGCCACCGCGTGACCACGATGGCGCCTGAAGGCCGACGAACCGCGCAGGGTCCGGCGTCCCCCGTTCGCGGGCGACCACGCCGCCGCTTCCCCGCCCGAAGGCCGTGCGGCGGGCGCCCGCGGGCTCAGGAGCGGCGCACGGCGGCGCCGGGTGACCAGGCCCAGACGACGAGCACGGCCACGGTCAGCCCGAGCAGGGCCAGGCCGCCGGGCCCGTGGGTGCCGGGCACCTCCCGGCTGATGTGCCGGCCCAGGCCGATCAGGAACAGGCCGACGCTGACCAGGGCGGGCCAGCCGGCACCGCGTCCGGGCCGCCAGACCAGCACGGCCGCGACGATCTGCAGCAGTGCGATGAGGTGCACCACCATCCCGGCCATGACGTGGGTCTCGGCCGGCCCTCCCCCGCCCTGAACGACCTGACCTGCGTGCGGGAGGACGGCCCGGCCGGCGAACGCGGCGGCGACGACGAGGCCGGCGGCATGGGCGACGACCAGGATGCGCAGGCCGTACAGCAGGCCCGCCGGGACGGGACGGCCCCGCACCGCGTGCGTCGGGGGGACGACCTCCTGCATGAGACGTGTCCTTCCTCCGGTGGCGGGTGACGGGGTCGGGACACATCGTGGTCGCAGGGCACGCACCGGGTCGTCAGCCTCCGGGGTGACCTCCCGCTCCGCCGCGTGGCGGATTCCGCACCGGGCGGAAGCCCGCGTCGACCGGGCCCGTGCGGTGCGCGACCACCGCCGCCCGGGTCCGGAGCCGCCCGGCGCCCGGTCCTCCCCGAGGAGGGCGCCGTCTCCTCCTATCGGATGGGCCGCCGGGCCCCGCGAACCCTCTACTCTTCACTTCATGACCAATGACACCACGCTCTTCCTGGGACAGTGGATCCGTTCCCCGGGAACCGTCGGAGCGGTGGCGCCAAGTTCACGGCGGCTCGCCCAGGCGGCGGCCTCGCCGGTCCCCCACCGGGGCGATCCGGTGGTCGTCGAGCTCGGCCCCGGCACGGGCGCGTTCACGGCGGAGATCCAGCGCAGGCTGGGCGGCCGGGGGCACCATATGGCCGTCGAGATCAACCCCAGGCTGGCCGAGTTCCTCGCGGCGCGGAACCCGGGGGTGGACGTGGTGGTCGACGACGCGGCACGGCTGCCGCAGTTGCTCCGGGAGCGTGGTTTCGAGCGGGCCGACGCCATCGTGAGCGGGCTTCCCTGGGCCGCGTTCTCCGCCGAGACGCAGGCACGCCTGCTCGACGCGGTCATCGCCATCATGGGCCCGCACACGGCCTTCACGACCTTCGCCTACAGTTTCGCCAAGCGCCTGCCGCCGGCGCAGCGCTTCAGGAAGCGCCTGATCGACACCTTCGAGGAGGTCGTCGCGGGCCGGACGGTGTGGGGCAACCTTCCCCCGGCGTTCGTGTACCACGTGCGCAGGCCGCGTGCGGAGGCCGTCACACGGACCTGATCACCGGAAGCCCTGGAGGCTGACCGAACTTCGTTCTACTATTGCGCACGCAACTGGAATGGAGTTGATCACCGTGGACTTCACCCTCCCGGAGAGCGCGCTCGCCGTCCAACGCGGCGTCGCCGACATCTGCGCGCGCTACGACCTGGACTACTGGCAGCGATGCGAGAGCGAGAAACGCTGGCCGGAGGAGGTGTGGGCGGAGCTGGCCAAGGGCGGGTGGCTCGGCCTGGCCGTGCCCGAGGAGTACGGCGGGGGCGGCCAGGGCCTGCTGGAGCTGGCCGTGGCCACCGAGACCCTGGCGGCGTCCGGCTCCGCCGGCGGCTCGGCGTTCACCTACGTGCTCACTCCCGGCTTCGGCGCCCTGACCCTGGCCAGGCACGGCAGCCCGTGGCAACGCGACGAGCTGCTGCCGAAGCTCGCCACCGGCGAGGTGGAGACCTGCTTCGCCCTGACGGAGCCCGACGCCGGGTCCAACGCCCTCGGCATCTCCACCTTCGCCCGCCGCGACGGCGGCGAGTTCGTCGTCAAGGGCCAGAAGATCTGGATCACCGGCGTGCAGCGCGCCACCTGGATGCTCCTGGTCACCCGGACCATCCCGGCCGCCGAGGCCACACCGCGCAGCAACGGCCTGACGGTCCTGCTGGTGAACGTCCCCGAGGCCGTCGCCGCCGGGCAGCTCTCCTTCCGGCCGATCCCGAAGATGGGCGCCAACACCACCCCGTCCAACATGGTCTTCATCGACGACCTGCGGGTCCCGGCGGCCAACGTGGTCGGCGAGGTCGACCAGGGCGCGCGGGTGCTGTGGGACATCCTCAACCCCGAGCGCATCCTGCTGGCCGCCTCCGCCCTCGGCGGCGCCGAGGTCGCGCTGCGGGTGGCCGTGCAGTACGCCAAGGAACGCGAGGTCTTCGGCCGCCCGATCGGGGCCAACCAGGCCATCGCCTTCCCTCTCGCCCAGGTCAAGGCCAAGATCGAGCTGGCCCGGCTGATGCTGTACAAGGCCGCGTGGCTGTTCGACCGGCAGGAGCCGTGCGGCACCGAGGCCAACATCGCCAAGCTGACCGCCTCCCAGGCCGCCTGGGAGGCGGCCGACCACGCCTTCCAGACGCACGGCGGGATGGCGTACTCGCTGGAGTACCCCGTGGCCCGCCTGCTGGCCGACGCCCGCATCGGCAAGGTCGCCCCGGTCACCGAGGAACTCCTGCTGAACTACCTCGCCACCCAGGTGCTCGGGCTTCCCAGGAGCTTCTGACCCGGGTGCCGGCGTGGGCGGGGCCCACGCCGGCACGGCCGGACGGTCAGCCGAAGCGGGGCGGGCGCTTCTCGCGGAGGGCGCGCACGCCCTCCGCGGCGTCCGGGCCGGTGAAGCCGAGGAACTCCATGGCCAGGGAGGCGTCGAAGGAGGGACCGGCGAGACGGAGCCAGTTGTTGAGGGAGTACTTGGTCAGGCGGATCGCCTCAGCCGAGCCGCCGGCCAGCCGGACGGCGATCTCCAGTGCCCTGTCGTGGACCAGCCCGTCGTCGACGCAGAGGCTGACCAGGCCCATCGCCTCGGCCTGCTCGCCGGTCACCGGCTCGCACAGCAGCAGGTGGTACTTGGCCTTGGCCAGGCCGCAGAGCAGCGGCCAGACGATCGCCGCGTGGTCGCCGGCCGCGACGCCGAGGCGGGTGTGACCGTCGATGATGCGCGCCGTGCGGCCCGCGACGGAGACGTCGGCGAGCAGGGCAACGGCGAGCCCGGCCCCCACCGCGGGCCCCTGGATGGCCGAGACGACCGGCTTGGAACAGTTGATCACGTTGTAGACGATGTCGCGGGCCTCGGTGAAGACGCGCATGCGCGCGGCGTGGTCGCGCGCCATCTCCTCGATCATCGACAGGTCCCCGCCCGCGGAGAACGCCTCGCCCTCGCCCCGGATGAGCACGGCGCGCACCCTGTCGTCGCGGTCGACCTCGCGCCAGATCTCGGCCAGCTCGCGGTGGCCGGCCATGTCGACGGCGTTGAGCCTGCGCGGCTCGCTGATCACGATCCGGAGCACCCCGTCGGCCGCCCAGTCGATCCTCAGCTTCTCGTACTTCCCGTACTCCCTCACCATGCGCCTCCTCCTCAGCGGGCCGCCTCGACGAGGGCCTCGACGAGACGGTTGTCCCCGGTGCGCTCAGGGTGCCACTGGACGCCGACGCCGAAACGGTGCCCCTGGAGCTCCACGCCCTCCACGATCTGGTCGTCGGCCCAGGCCACGGCGAGCAGGCCGGCGCCGAGCCGGTTGACGGCCTGGTGGTGCGGGGCGGTCACCTCGGCGTGGTCGCCCACCGCCTTGCCTAGCTTGCTGGACACGCTGATCTGCAGCAGGTGCGGGCGGCCCGGCGCGGAGTGCCGGTCGTGGTCGACGACGTCGGGAAGCCAGGGGATCAGGGTGCCGCCCTGGGCGACGTTCAGCACGTGCATGCCCCGGCCGACGGCGAGCAGCGGCAGATCGGCCTGGACGGCGGCGCGGGCGAGCGCCAGCTCGAAACGGTCGCGGTGCGGCTGGGGGTCACCGACGCGCTCGTCGCGGGCGGCGCCGTACAGGGACGGGTCGAGTTCGCTCCCGCCGGCCAGGACCAGGCCCGACAGGCCGCGGACGTAGCCGCCGATCCCGCCCGGGCCCAGCGGCGGCACGATCACCGGGAGGCCGCCCGCCTTCTCGACGGCCCGCGCGTAGGAGGGGGGTGACAGGACCGCCTCCCTGACCCACGTGCCCCAGCGCGCGGCCTCCAGGTAGGCGGTGATACCGATCAAGGGTCGGGACATGCGACCTCCAGGGCCGTGCGCACGGTGACACCGCCCGTTTGGGGCAGCACTCATCCCATCTCCAGCAGCATCCCTATCATGGCGCACCCGGTTTCCCCCATGTCACGCGTCGAGGTCTCGGTGTCGTCACGCCGGGACGGGGGCCGGCCGCCCGGCCGCCCGGACCGGCCACCTGACAGGGGAATTCATGATCGGTAAATGGGGCGACAATAAGAACGCGATTCTTGTTCGCCTATTCGTTCCGGAGAACCCGGAAGACCGTCACCCACAATAACATTTCAACTACACACAGTTTGATTTCGCACTATATTGCGGGGAAACGGTTGTGACGCCTACATGGTGATGGAAGACTCAAAATTGAGGGATCAGGTGAGCCGGGGCCCCTGTTCGCTCGTCACCCGGAACCGTCAGGGAGGTGGATCTGCATGACCGGACATTGATCCGGTCAATTAGGGTGGGTTCGTTCAATGTCATTGAATCCGCGTCTCGTCAAGGAAAGTTTCGCCCTCATCGAACCCGTCGCGGACAAGGCCGCGGCGTACTTCTACGGGCGCCTGTTCGCCGAGAACCCGCACCTGCGGGGGATGTTCCCACCGGCGATGGACGTCCAGCGCGACCGCCTGTTCGGCGCGCTGACCAGGATCGTCTGGAGCCTGGACAGCCCGGACGGCCTGGCGGCGTTCCTCGGCCAGCTCGGTCGCGACCACCGCAAGTACGGGGTGGTCGCCGAGCACTACACCGCGATCGGCAACGCGCTCCTGGCCACGGTCCGGCGCTTCGCCGCCGAGGTCTGGGACGCCGAGATAGAGGCCGCATGGGTGACCGCGTACACCGCCGCGGCCAACATCATGATCGAGTCGGCCGACGCCGACGCGGGGGTCTCGCCCGCGTGGTGGCTGGCGGAGGTGATCGGCCACGAGCGCCGCACGCCGGACATCGCGGTGATCACCCTCCGGCTCGACCGGGACCTGCCGTACCTGCCCGGCCAGTACGTCACCGTGCAGACGGCGCGCTGGCCCCGTGTCTGGCGCACCTTCTCCATCGCGAACGCGCCCCGCGGCGACAGGACCATCCGCCTGCACGTCCGCGCGGTCCCCGGCGGGTGGGTCTCCACCGCGCTGGTCGAGCACACCCGGATCGGCGACACCGTGATGCTCGGCCCCGCCCTCGGCACCATGACCCCGGCCGACTCCGGGCGCGACATCCTGTGCGTGGCGGGCGGCACCGGGCTGGCCCCGATCAAGGCCATCGTGGAGCACGTGATCGGCTCGGGCCTGCGCCCCGCCGTCCACCTGCTGTACGGCGCCCGCCGGGCCTGCGAGCTGTACGACCTGACCGACCTGATCCGCATGGAGTCGGCCTTCCCCTGGCTGCGGGTCCTGCCGGTCGTCTCCGAGCAGCCGGGCTACGACGGCGTGCGCGGCCGGCTCACCGAGGTCATGGAACGCCTCCGCTCGTGGGCCGGGCACGACGTCTACGTCTGCGGCCCGGCCGCGATGGTCGACGACGCGGTCCGCAGGCTCCAGCGGAACGGGGTCCCCCTGACGGACATCCGCCGGGACGTCGTGCACGGCGAACCCTGAGCGGCGTCCGGGGTCCGGCGCCCTGAGGCGATCGGGCAAATTCCCCAGAGCACGGCGGGACACGGCGTGGCGTGGCAGCATGAACCCCGATCCGAAAGGAGACGGTCATGCACGACGCCCCCCTCCGAGCCCGTGCCCCCCTCGCGACCGCCGTCCGCACGCGGGCACTCGCAGCCCCCGCCCCTCCCGGGGGCCCGCGCGCCAAGGCCCGGTGAGGCGATGGCCAGGCCCGTCACGCTTGTGACCTTCATGCTGCCCGCCACGCTGCGCCACTGGGCGGGCGAGACGACCGAGGTCCGCGTCTTCGCCGTCGCCGGCGAGGACGAGGGCCGCCCCACCCTGGGTGCCGCCCTCGACACCCTCCGCCGCACCCACCCGTCCCTGGAACAGCGGCTCCGCGACGACCGCGGCGGCATCCGCCGCCACATCAGCATGTTCGTCTGCGGCGAGAACGCCCGTTACCGCGGCGGTCTCGAATGCGCCCTGCCGCCGGGCGCGGAGGTCTACGTGCTGCCCGCCCTCGTCTAGGGTTCCGGTTCCGGCGTTCCGCGCCGCCCGCCGCGGGATCGCCGGGGCGCCGGCCACGTGCCGGACACGCCCCGTGCGGTGCGGCGGGAGCCCGGTCCCGGCTCACCGGCGTCCGGTGCCACGGGCAGGCGCACTCTCCGCCTCTCCGCCCGGGATCGACGCCGGGGAGGATGCCGCGTGGCTCTAACCTTTTGGGATCGGTACGGCCCGGCGTGCGAGCGGGGCCGCGGCCACCGGGAGGGTCACCGTGGAAAAACTGCTCGTCTCGTGTGATGAGCTGGCCGGATTGATCGGCGTGCCGTCGGTCCGGATCCTCGACACGCGCTGGCCCGTGGGCGACGGTCCGGCCGGCCGGGGCCTGTACCACCGCTCCCGGGTGCCCGGCGCCGCCTACCTCGGGTTCGACGCCACCCAGGCGCCCCGTCCGCAGCCGCCGGGCCGGGCCGCCGATCCCGGGGCGCTCGCCGCCGCGCTCGCCGGGCTCGGCGTCGACGCCGGCAGCACGGTGGTCGCCTACGACGACAACCACCAGTTCACCGCGGCACGGCTGGTATGGCTGATGCGGGCTCACGGCTTCGAGCGGGCGTTCCGCCTCGACGGCGGGTGGCCCGCCTGGTTGCGGTCGGGCGGCCCCGTGGAGACGGGGCCCGCCCGCACGGAGCCCGTCTCGCGGCGGCCGGTCGAGACCCGCCCGCCGCTCCTGGGCCGGGCCGGCCCCGCCGTCGCCGGCCTGGACGACGTGCTCGCGCACCAGGCGGCCGGCCTGCCCATCGTCGACTGCCGCCGCGACTCCAGCTGGGCGGAGGAGCCGCGGCTCATCCCGGGCGCGACGAGGCTCCCGATGCGCGTGCTCGTCGACTCCTCCGGGCTGCACCTCCCGCCCTCCCGGATCAGGGCGACCGCCGCCGCGGCCGGGATCGGCGCCGGTACGCCGGCCATCGCGTACTGCGGCGCGGCGATCTCCGCCCCTGCCGTGTGGCTCGCGCTGCGCTCGGCCGGCGTCACCGGGGTGCGGGTGTACGACGGCTCGATCACGGAATGGGTCGCCGGCGGCCGGCCCCTGGTGCCCGAGACGGCGCGCCGGCCATGGGGAACCGGAGCGGCCGGCGCGTGACGGCACCGCTCGCGGTCCCGGTCGGTGTGCACGACCACCCCGGCCACGCTCCCGCCCCGGACCGCGACCGCCATCTGGCCGGCGTTCCGGAGCCGGTCCCCGGGTCCCGGGCCACCTGCGCGATGGGCTTGCCGCTCTCCTCGACGATGCGGACCGCGCCCTCGCGGAAGTCAGGAGTGAACTTTTGTCGTGTCTCTGCCATCGCCTGTCCTCCTCATAGGCGACGCCCCAACGATACGAGGGGAAACCACCCCTGCCCCTCCTCACCACATAGCGTGGAGACGCGAAAACGCGTTGCCGTAGATGCTCGCAAAACGTATGGTTTTGCGCTCGTGATCACAGTGGTGGAGCGAGTTCTGCCTGCTCGGCTGGGGACGGGATTCCGGTGGTTGCTGGCCTCGAGCTGGCTGACGAATCTCGGTGATGGGGTCGCGGCCGCGGCGGGCCCGCTGCTGATCGCGACGTTGACTCGCGACCCGCTGATGATTTCGCTGTCGGCCCTGGTGGGCTGGGCGCCTCCGCTGCTGTTCAGCCTGTATGCGGGCGTGCTGTCGGACCGGTATGACCGGCGCAGGATCGTGCTCGTCGCGAACGCGGCGCGGGCCGTGGTGCTGGCGGCGCTCGTCGCGCTCACGGTGACCGGTACCGTGACCGTGACGACGGCGCTGGTGGCGCTCACGCTCCGGTCCATCGCCGAGGTTTTCGCCGACAACGCGACGGCCACGCTGACTCCCATGATGGTCGGCAAGGACGATCTCGTCGTCGCCAACGCCCGCTTGGGCACGGGGTTCATCACGCTCAATCAGCTCGCCGGGCCGCCGATCGGCGCGGCGCTGTTCGGCCTGGGCTTGACCTGGCCGTTCGCGGGCCAGCTGCTCCTGGTGGTGGCGGGGATCGTCCTGGTCTCCCGGATCACGTTGCCGCCGGACGGCCGGCAGGCCGACGATCTCACGCCCAACGCCGTACGGGAATTGACCGCCGGGTTCAGCTGGACCATCCAGCACGCGGCGGTCCGCACGCTGGCGCTCACAGTCCTGATCTTCAACTTCACGTTCGGCGCGGCCTGGTCGGTTCTCGTCCTCTACACCCAGGAGCAGCTCGGGCTCGGCGCCCTGGGCTTCGGTCTGATGACCACCATCGGCGGGATCGGCGGCTTGATCGGCACCGGCCTGTACGGGGCCATCACCCGCAGGGTGAGCCTCGGCGCCCTGATGCGGATCGGACTCATCATCGAAACTTTCACTCATCTGGGCTTGGCCCTGACCCGTTCGCCGTGGGTCGCCGGGGGCATCTTCCTGGCCTTCGGCGCGCACGCCTTCATATGGGGCACGACCTCGGTCACCGTCCGCCAGCGCGCGGTCCCGCGCGAACTGCAGGGCCGAGTGGGCAGCGTCAACACCGTCTGCGTCTACGCCGGTCTGGTGGTCGGCTCGTTGATCGGCGGTGTCCTGGCCACCCGCCTCGGTGTCGCAGCGCCCTTCTGGTTCGCCTTCGCCGGTTCCGCGGTGTTCGTGGTACTGCTGTGGCGGCAACTCATGCTCATCGCCCACGACGACTGAGATGTCCGGTGGGTGTGAACGCTCGATCTGGTCGGCGACACCGCGACTCCGCGCCTGACCGTGGTGTTCACCGGCGGCTTCGGCCCCATCGTGGAGGATGCCTCCATTGCCGTCGCGGCCGCGGCGCTGCGCCGTGGCCGCAACTTCCCGGCCTAGCGGGTTCACCGTCCTCGCCGGGACAGGTCCGTCGGCCCGCCCCCATTACCTCTGCCTTCCCTCCATCCCCCCGTTGACGGCGGGCCAGTCCAGGAGATCACCGGGTGTAGCGTTTTGACACCTCTATAGGTAACCGCTATCTATTAGCAAACCGTTAGGGGGTGACATGCAGGACGCGGTGCTGGCGATGCTCGCCAAGGAGCCGTCGCACGGATACCACTTGCACGCTCGGCTGCGGCACAGTCTTGGCCCGCTGGGCGAGTCGATGAACCGTGGCCAGATCTATGTGACGCTGGCCCGGTTGGAGCGAGCGGGGCTCGTCGTCGGTGAGCGGGCCGACGGCCTGCCCGAGCGGCCGGAACGCAAGGTTTACGCGCTGACGCCGGCCGGACAGCAGCGGGTGGCCGCCTGGCTGGCCGAGGTGGGCTGGCCGAAACCGGACCTGGCGGAGTTTCATCTCAAGCTCGCCGCGGCCGCCGCGGCCCGGCTGGCCGACCCGGTGGAGCTGGTGGCGGCGCAGCGCCGTGAGTTGCTGCGCCGCCTGCGTGAGGCGCAGCGGGCGGCGCTGGCCGAGCCGGCGGGGTCGGGCGCCGGCCTGCTGCTGGAAGGGGTCGTGCTGCGGTTGCAGGCGGACCTGCGCTGGCTGGATGCCTGTGAGCGGGCCTGGTCCAAGATCGATGACGAAGTTGAGGGTGGATGAACGTGTCAAGTGCCGCGGTCCGGGCCCGCGGCCTGGTGAAGACGCATGGTCAGGGGCAGAGCCGGGTCCGCGCGGTGGACGAGGTCGACCTGGAGGTTCCCGAGGGGCAGACGGTGGCCGTCATGGGACCCAGCGGCTGCGGCAAATCGACCCTGCTGCACCTGCTGGGCGGCCTGGAGCGGCCCACCGACGGAGAGGTGTGGGTGGCCGGGCGGCGCGTCGACACGCTGAGCGAGCGAGCTCTGGCGCGTATGCGGCGCCGGTCGGTGGGATTCGTCTTCCAGGCCTTCCATCTGGTGGAGGAGCTGTCGGCGGCCGAGAACGTGGAGCTGCCCGCGCTGCTGGCCGGGCGCTCGCGGCGCGAGGCCAGGCGGCGCGCGAGCCTGCTGCTGGAACGGGTCGGGCTCGCCGACCGTGCCCGGTATCTGCCGTCGCGGCTGTCGGGCGGGCAGCGTCAGCGGGTCGCCATCGCCCGTGCGCTGGCCAACGACCCGCTGGTCGTCCTGGCCGACGAGCCGACCGGCAACCTCGACACCGCGGCCACGCTCGATGTGCTGAGGATCTTCGAGGAGCTGCGTTCCGCGGGGCAGACCCTCGTGATCGTCACACATGACGAGCGGGTGGCGGCCACGGCGGATCGGCTGCTCTCGATGCGCGACGGGATGTTCGTCGACGACACCCGGCTGGCCGGCACCGGCACCGGGCGGCTCGGCGATCTGATCGGGCTGGAGGGCTGAACGTCATGGGCTTCATCGTGCTCATCGTCCGCCTGGTACTGGCTGACGTGCGCCGGCACAAAGTCCGGGCCGCGATGCTCCTGCTCGCGGTGACCGTGGCCACCGCCACGATGGCGCTGGGCCTGTCCCTGCGCGGCGTGAGCGACGCGCTGTACGAGCAGACCCGGGCGGCCACCGCCGGGCCCGACATGGTGGCGCTCTCCGGCGTGACGGACCCCGACGTGACCGCGGCCCTGGCCTCGCTGGCGGACGATCCCGAAGTGGTCGCCCACCATGGCCCCTATCGCATCGTCTACGCCGACCTCACCACGCGCGATTCCATCTCGTCCCCGGTGGTGGTGCAGGGCTTCGCCGAGACGCCCGGCGCGGTCAACCGGCCGCTGGTGACCTCGGGTCAGTGGTTACGCCCCGGCGGCACGGTCCTCGAACGTGGCTTCGCCACCGCGCTGGGCGTCGGCGTCGGCGACCACGTCACCATCGCCGGCCGGTCGTATCCCGTCGTCGGGATCGCCGTGACCGCGGCCACCTCCATCTACCCCTGGGCGGCGCAGGTCGGCCCGTACGGCGGCCCCAGCGACTACACCGGCCTGGCCTGGATGACCCGATCCGATGCCCGGACACTGGCGTCGTCCCAAGATCTCCCGGTGACCGTGGCGCTGGACCTCAAGCTGCGCGACCCCGCCGCCACCGAGGCCTTCCTGGACGCCCACCGCATCGCCACCCTCAGGGTGAACTTCCATACCTGGCAGTTCACGGCCAGGCAGGACATGGTCATCCTCAGGAACAGCCAGCCGATCCTGGTCGTCGGTAGCTGGCTGCTCAGTTTCCTGGCCATCACCGGAGTGGCGGCGCTGGCCGCGGGACGTGCCGCCGAGCAGACACGCCGGGCCGGGCTGCTCAAGGCCGTCGGCGCCACCCCGGGTCTGATCGTCACCGTCCTGCTCACCGAATACCTGGCGCTGGCGCTGGTCGGCGACGCGCTGGGGCTGGCGATCGCCCGCCTGACCGTGCCCGCCATCGCCAGCCCCACCGCCAGCCGGATCGGCGATGCCGCCGGGCCCGGCGGCGCCGCCGTCGCCGCGGCGACCGTCCTCGCCGTGGCGGTGGCGGTGCTGTCCACCCTGCGTCCCACGCTGCGGGCCATGCGTACGGCGACCGTCACGGCGCTGACCGCCACCGCGCACCAGCCCCGTCACCGACCCTGGCTCACCGCGCTGTCCGCGCTGCTGCCCACGCCGCTCCTGCTCGGACTGCGGCTGACCGCCCGCCGACCGGGCCGCGCCGTGCTGCAGGCGTGCTCCACCGCCACCACGGTGATCGCGATCGTCGCCCTGCTGACCCTCTACGCCCAGCCGGAGAGGGGCTACGGCCTGGATGGCTCCTCCGCCCTGCCCAACCTGCGGGGCGAGCACGACCGCCGGTTGATGCTCGCGGTCACCGTCCTGCTGATCGCACTCGCCGTCGTGAACACCCTCACGTTCACCTGGACCACTGCCATGGAGGCCCGGGCGAACATGGCCATCGCACGTACGCTCGGCGCCACCCCGGGACAGATCTCCGCGGGGCTGTCCATCGCCCAGCTCCTGCCTGCGCTGCCCGGAGCCGTCGTCGGCGCCCCGCTGGGCGTCGGCCTGCTCTCGCTCTTCGCCGCCAGGAATTCGGTAGCCTCCCCCTCCTCCTGGCTGCTCGGCGCCGCACTCGCGACTCTGCTGGCGACGGCGGCACTCACCGCCCTGCCCGCACGCCTGGCGGCCCGCCGACCCGTGGCGCAGACCCTCAGCGCCGAAACAGCGTGACCGGCCCCGCCCAGCAGGCGCCGGCAGCGGCGGCGCTCAGCGGACCGAGGCCCGCTGTGCCGGCCCTCCTCACCGGAAGCAGTGTCGGGAGTGGCGGCATAGGGGTCGGTGCTCATCAAAGTTCCGCTGTCGGTGGTGTGGCCCGCTGACGGCAGGGCCGATCGGCAGACGACGGCGTACGGCATCGGGGCACTGCTGCACCTGGGCGACGGCGGCCAGGACGCCGTCGCCGAACGTCGCGATCCCTCCAGCGGCGCTCCATCGCGCCTCGGCTGAGGGGTCGCGCAGGGGACACGGGCCGCGGGCGACCAAGGGCTGCTCCAGGGCGGCGAGCCACCCGGCGAACTGTCCGGTGTGCTCGCGCAACGCGGCGACCTCGTGCCGGGCGGCCTCGGCGCGGTCGCGGACGCCGCGGCGGCCGTCGTCTCCGCCGCCCTGCACCGCAGGCCGCCGATCCTCACCCGCAACCCGCACCCCTGAGAACTCTGACCGACGACGTAGAAGACGCAGAAATCGACCTCATTCCTTAATCTGGGAGGATGGCTGATCGTCTTCTCGTCTGGAGAGATTCGTGCCCGTAACCTTCACCGTTTACGTCGATCCGTATGGCGACATACCGTTCGACCACGTTGTCTTCGCCTACCGGCACGACGACGGCGTCGAGGCTTGGCATTTCGATCCGGACAGCCCCGAGCCCCTCGACAGCTTCGAGCACCACTGCGTGTCCACTCAGTACGACGAGGGGACATGGGGGAAGGAAGTGCGGCCGGTCGATCCCGCACTGCTGCCGGACCTGGACGTGAGGGCGGTGTGGGAGGAGGACGGTCGACTGCTGGTGTTGCAGCACCCGCCGCACAACTATCTTCACCCCGTCACGTACTACATCGGGGTGTCGACGCCGTTCGAGCAACTCGCCGAGGAGTTGGCCCCGCAGATCCGTCGTGCTTTCGGTCCCCGCGTCGACCCTGCGAAATGGCTGTGGGATTTCATCAACGGCGAATTGGCCGTCTACGGCGAATGGCCGGCACTCGCCTCGTGGAGGAGCCCCTTCGAGCCTGACAAACCGCTGGGATACCTGGTGACGGAGACCGCCGAGGATGTCATCCGGCGGTACTTCGATCCTGGTTGGGAGCAGGCGCTCGAGGAGGAGTATCACATCTACTCGACTTTCTGACCCCAACCTGGGTCAGGACAGCGGACGACGAATTCACTGCGAACCGTGCGACCGGTCAGCGGGGTGACGCCATCCCGCCGATTTACCTTCGGACCGGGCTTTCGCGGGTTCGTCGGATACGCACAGGCGAGGAAGCCGTCCATGACACGACGGATCCGGACAGCCGGTGAAGCGAGCCCGGGCTTTTCCGAGCCGTTCCGGGGCTCGCGCACATGGTCTCCGAGCACTGGCGGCAGCGCGTCGGCCTTCTGCCCCGGCAGGTCGCCTTTGCCGATGGCGTGCCCACCGCCTGCACGCTCGCGCGGTGGCACGACGAGGTGGTAGGCGATACCACCGTGGCGATCGCGCTGCGCCCGGGGCAGGAGTCCGAGGTCGACCGGGGCACGGTGGCTGACGCCGAGCGCGACTGGGTGGCGCACGCGACCCCGCCGTGGATCGTGCCGGGTTTCTCGGGGGAGGGGTTTTGCGACCCCAGCGGCGCGTTTTCGAGCGCAGAGCCCCCTGGCTGCCGGTCGGCACCCGCCCCGGTTCGCATGAGCTTGGTGCAGGCGACGGTGGCCGGCTTCGCCGGCCCGGCGCGCCCACCGGCACGCTGTTCGCCGCCTTGGATGCGGCCTCGGGCAAGGTGATCGGCTCCCCGCACCGCCGGCACCGGGCGGCGGAGCACCGGTAGAGGCCGGCTTTGGAGAGTGGCTGTAGACCGCTAGGACAGGTCCGGCCCCATGATCGGCCATG